>NZ_JBHTRF010000015.1:0-151129 GCF_042796115.1 Kitasatospora sp. NPDC056446
GGCCCGCGCGTCCCGGGGTCCTCCCCCCCCCCGCGCAACCCCCCCCCGGGGGGGGGCGGCGCCCCTCCGGCCCCCCCCCCCCCCACGGCGCACCACCACCTGCCCCACCCTCCCGCTGCGGGGGCGGGACGCCGGCCCGGCCGACGTCCCGCCCCCGTCGCGGTTCCCGTAGCGGTTCCCGGGGCCGGTCGGGCCTGCCGGGTCCTCCGGGTCAGTCCTCGTCCTGGCCCTGGCCGTCGCCCTGGCTGTCGTTCTGGTCCTGGCCCTGGTCGTTGCCTTGGCCGTTGCCGTGGTGGTGCCTGGCGGGCTTGGCGAAGACCTGGGAGCCCTCGCCCGCCGGGGCATCGGTGCCGGCCACCAGGTTGCCGCTGGTCGAGCCGAACACCACGGTGCGGCCGGAGGCGTCCACGAAGGGGTCGGTCGAGGAGCCGTTGCCGAGCGAGCCGTCCGGAGCGGTGCTGACCCGCTCGGTGCGGCCGGTGCGCAGGTCGTGACGGTAGACGTCCCAGCCCGCGTGCTGCGGCCCGGCCACCAGGTTGTCGGCCCGGGAGGAGAAGTAGACCCAGCGGTTGTCGGCGGTGATGGAGCCGTGGTCGGAGGTGCCGACCGAGCTGGTGCCGGGCAGGCCGCCGCTGACCTTCGTCAGGGTGCCCTTCTTCAGGTCACGGACGTACAGCACGAGGTGGTACCGGTGGCCGTCGGTCGAGCCGCCGGGCTCGGGCAGGGCGTAGACCGCGCGCCGCCCGTCCGGGCTGATCGTCGCGTCGAAGCTCGCGTAGCCGACCTTGCCGTCCTGGTCGAGGCTCACCGGGGAGAGCTTCCCGGTGGGTACGTCGTACGTGTAGTAGACGGCGGTCGTCGGGCGGGCCAGGTTCGCCTTGGCCGCCGTCGGCAGGGGAGCCCCGCTGCCCGGGGCGAGCTCCACGTCGGCTGCCGGGCCGGTCGCCGCGGCGGTGGGAGAGTCGGCCGGATCGGCCGGATCGGCCGGGCGCAGGTTGCCCGACAGGGAGCTGAACCCGATGGTGCGGCCGTCCGCGCTGATCGTCGGGTGGAGGGAGAGGCTGTCGCCCGGCTTGCCGTCCACGCCACGGGAGACCAGCTTGGTCGTCCCCGTCCAGCGGTCGGTGACGAAGATGTTGTAGAGCCAGGTGTAGGGCCTGGCGAGCGAGGGCGCGGGGTCCTCGAAACCCGGGACGAGGTCCTTGCGGGAGGACACGAAGACCACGTACCGGCCGTTGGCGCTGATCGACGGCGCGTACGAGGAGTGGAACCGGTCGCTGTCGGTGCTGGTGAGCCCGCCGCTGATCAGCTCGGTGCGGCCGGTCCTGCGGTCGCGGACGTACACCTCGGTGCGGCCCTGCACCTGCTTGCCGGGCACCACGTTGTCGGCGTCGCTGTCGAAGGCGACGTAGCGGCCGTCGCCGTTGATCGCGACGTAGTCGGTGGAGCCGGCCAGTGCCTCGCCCGAGTCGGACAGGTTGACCCGCTCGGTACGGCCGGTGCGCAGGTCTCGCACGTAGGCGTCGCGGGCGGTGTTCGCGGGCTGCGCCACCAGGTTCGTGGCCCAGGAGGTGAACAGGGCGTAGTGCCCGTCCGCGCTGATGCCCTGGCTGAACGACTGGTTGTCGGGCGCGGCGCCGTTCAACCCGACGCTGAGCTGCGTGGTGCCGCGCAGGGCCGGTGCGGCCTGGGCGGGCGCGGCGGTGGCGGCGAGCACGGCGGCGGCCGCCAGGATGCTGCCGCCGCCCGCCAGCCACCGGGCGCGGGTGGTGCGGGTGCTGCTGCGTGTCATGAGGTCGGTCCCTCCCCTGTGATCGCCCCTGCGCCGGGCTCCCTCCCGGCGACGGGCTCGGAGGAGAGCCAATCGTCGGGAGGCGCGGTGGTCAACGGCCGCCGGTGATCCCGCCCGAAAATACGCCAACAAACGTATTCCGTACGGGAGTCAGGCCGTCACGGGTGGCGGGCCGGAGGCGCGGGCCGGTGTCGCGGACCAGGGGCTGCGGTTCAGGGGTCGCGGGATCCGGCCGCGGGCCGGGCCGTCAGAGGCGGCGCCGGAAGACATCCGCGTTCTGGTTGTCGTCGCCCGGGACGAGGTTGCCGTCGTCGGCGCTGAACAGCAGGGTCGTGCCGAAGGCGTCGACCTGCGGGTAGTAGGACGAGGCGGTGCTCTGTCCGTCGTCCTGGGTGAGGCTGACCCGGTCGATCCGCCCGGTCCGCACGCCGTAGCGGAAGATGTCGTCCTGCCCGTTGGTGTCGTCGGGCACCAGCACGGAGGCGGAGGACACGAAGAAGACCGAGCGGTCGTCCAGGGTCATCGTGGCGTCGAACGAGGACTCGATGTCGGTGGTGCCGGGCAGCGGGTTGCTGACCTTGGTGACCTTGCCGGTGGCCAGCTCGTGGAGGTAGACCTCCTCGTGGCGGCCGTGCGAGCCGGGGCGGCCGCCCGGCTGGAAGAGGGAGTAGACGGCGTAGCGGCCGGAGGGGCTGATCGTCCCGTCGGAGCCGCTGCCCGCCAGCTGCCCGGACTCGTCCAGGCTGACGCCGATGGTCTTTCCGGTGCGGGTGTCCCGCACGTAGTACGGGTAGGCGCGCAGCCCGGTCAGCCGGGGGCTCGCGGCGGCGGTAGCCGGGTCGGTGCCGTCCGTGGTGCCCGCGCCGTCCGTCGCGCTCGCGCCATCCGTCGTGCCTGCGCCGCCCGTCGTGCTCGCGCCGTCCGTCGTGCCGGCGGTGCCGGCCGGGGTGGTGGCAGGGGGCGGGAGCAGGTTGCCGGCCCGCGAGGTGAAGCCGATCCGGCTGCCGTCGGCGCTGATCGTCGGGCTGAAGGAGCTGTTGTCCGCCGGGCTGCCGTCCGCGCCGGTGGAGACCACGGTGGTGGTGTGGGTCCAGCGGTCGGAGAGGAAGATGTTGAACTTGCCGCGGTGCACGCCGGGGGCGAGGTCGGTGCGGTCGGAGGAGTACGTGACGTAGCGCCCGTCCCAGCTGATCGCCGGGTCGTAGGCGGCGTGGATGGTCTGGTCGTCGCCCGCGCCTGAGCTGCCGTCGCCGGCGGTGACCAGGTCGGTGCGGCCGGTCCAGAGGTCCCGGACGTAGAGGTCGTTCACGTGCTTCCGCTGGCCGGGCACCACGTTGGTGGCGCGGGTGCTGAACACCACGAACCGGCCGCTGCCGCTGATCCTGGCACTTCCGGTGCCGTCGTCGAGCGGGGCGCCGTCCACGCCGCCGTCGATCCGCTGGACGTGCCCGTTGCGCAGGTCCCGGACGTAGGTGTCGCCCGCGCTGCCGTGGCCGCCGGGCAGCAGGTTGGTCGCCGTGGACTCGAACAGGGCCAGGCGGCCGTCGCCGCTCAGGCCGCGCGCGAAGGAGTCGCGGTCCAGGCCCTCGCCCTTGGGGCCCTCGCTGACCCGGGCGGTGTCGCCCTTGGGCGGGCGGGCCTCGGCGGCGGGCGTCACGACGGCGGCCGCCGTGACGACGGCCAGGACGCAGGCGGTCCTGGCCAGTCGGCGGCGGGTGCGTGCGGTGGTCATCGATCATCCTCCCCAGATGACGGTGCCGGGCCCGTTCGACCCCCGCGGCCCGGTTCGGCACGAGCCAAGCGCCGGGCGGCCGGGCGGTCAACGAAGTGAAGCGATCTCGTCCGGAAATACGCCACCGGTGGTACCTGCGGACGCGATCACGCTCCCCGGGGCGGTGCGCTGCCGGGCCGCCGCCGCTGTGGTGCCGGGCTGCTGCCGGTGTCCTGCCGGTTTACTGCCGGTCCGCTGCCGGCGCCCTGCCGGACCGCCCCGTTCGGACCGCCCCGTTCGGACCGCCCCGTTCGGACCGTTCCGTCCGGACCGCTCCGCCGCGCTGGCAGAATTGGCCTGTGATCGACGCACGACGGCTGCGGACCCTACGGGCCGTGGCGGACCACCGCACCGTGACCGCCGCGGCGGCCGCCCTCTACCTGACCCCGTCCGCGGTGTCCCAGCAGCTGGCCGCCCTGGAGCAGGAGACCGGGCACCACCTGCTCGCCCGCGAGGGCCGGGGCGTGCGGCTGACCGCCGCCGGGGAGATCCTGCTCGGCCACGCCGACGTCGTGCTCGCCCAGCTGGAGCGCGCCGAGGCCGACCTCGCCGCCTACAGCGCGGGCGTGTCCGGGGAGGTCACCGTCGCGTCCTTCGCCACCGGCATCGGGCTCGTCCTCGCCCCCGCCATCGGCCTGCTCGCCGGGCGGGCGCCCGGGCTGCGGCTGAAGGTGCTGGACGCCGAGGGCGACGCCAGCCTGCCGATGGTGCTGGACGGCCGGGCCGACCTCGCGGTGGCCGTCGAGTACCGGGGCGTGCTCCGGGCGGACGACGCCCGGCTGACCCGGGTGCCGCTGTACGCCGAGCCCTTCGAGGCCGTCCTGCCGCTCGGCCACCGGCTGGCCGGCGAGACCGGACCGCTCGCCGTCGCTGCACTGGCCGACGAGCCGTGGATCGGGCCCTACCCGGGCAACCCCTGTCACGACGTCGTCCTGCTGGCCTGCGAGCACGCCGGGTTCCAGCCCCGGCTCCTGCACTCCTCGGACGACTTCCGGGCCGTCGTCGCGCTGGCCTCGGCGGGCGCCGGGGTGGCGCTGGTCCCGCGCTCGGCGCTGCGCGGCGTCGACCTCGGGCAGGTCGCTGTCCGCCCGGTGGACAGCGAACTCGCCACCCGCCGGGTGTTCGCGGCCGTCCGGGCGGGCGCCGACGGGCACCCGCTGATCCGTCCGGTCCTCGACGTCCTCGCCGAAGCGGCCGCCGCGAGCGCCTGACCGGGGCGCGTCCGGTCGACGGACGCCCGGAAACGGTTCGGCGGCTGCTCGGCGTCCCGGGCCGGGCGGCTCCGCCGTCGTGCTCGGCGGGGCGTCCCGGCCCGGGCGGCCGTGCAGCCGCTGGGCACGCTGGCGCGCCTGGCTCTCCGAACGCGTCGCCGCCCACGGCGGCCACCCGCTGCACGTCTTCGACGCCCTCGCCGAACGGTTCGCGGCCCCCGACTACCGCGGCTGCGTCGCGATCACCACCATGACCGAGATCGCCGACCCGGCCAGCCCCGCCCGCCTGATGGCGGCCCTGCACAAGACCCGCGTCATCGACCTGCTCGAACAACTCCTGCGGACCGCCGACATCCCCCACCCCGCCGACCGGGCCAAGCAGTTCGCCCTCCTCATGGACGGTGCCATCGTCACCGCCCTGCGCGAAGGCACCCCCGACGCCGCCTGGCGCGCCCGCACCATCGCCGAATCCCTCCTGGCCGCCTGAGGCCCGGCCTTTCAGTCGCCGAACCTCAACAACTCGCTCGGCTCCCAGAACTCGCCGTCGGTCTCATCGTGCGCGTACCCTCCGGCGACCACGATCCCCTCGATCCTGTCGTCCCCGATTCCGAAGATCTTCCGGCCGGCAAGGTTTCCCGCGATACCACCCCCCGGCAGATCGAGGACCTCCTCGGGCGAGAGAGGGCCTGGCCTTCGGCCGCCGGCGGTCACGGGGCCGACGGCGGGTTGGTGGGGTGTGCGTGGTGGGGTGTGCGAGCCGGTGAATAGGGTGGGGCGTGGATGGTCTTGGCGTCTGACGTATGGAGATTCGCATGAGTTCGGCCTCGGTTCCTGGCGGTTCGCTCCCGGTCGGGGTGATCGGTCTCGGTGACATCGCGCAGAAGGCGTACCTGCCCGTGCTCACCGCGCTGCCGGGGCTGGACCTGCGGCTGATGACCCGGGACGCGGCCAAGCTCGACCGGATCGGCGACGCCCACCGGATCGCGCCCGGGCACCGGTTCACCGACCTGGGGGACCTGATCGGCTCCGGCATCCGCGCGGCCTTCGTGCACGCCGCCACCGACCAGCACGTCCCGATCGTCGAGCAGCTGCTCACCGCCGGGGTGGATGTCTACGTGGACAAGCCGCTCGACTACACGCTGGACGGCGCCCGGCGCCTGGTCGACCTCGCGGACCGCACCGGCCGTTCGCTGATGGTGGGCTTCAACCGCCGCCACGCGCCCGGCTACGTCCAGGCGAAGGAGCGTCCGCGCGACCTGATCGTGCTGCAGAAGAACCGGGAGGGCCTGCCCGAGGCCGCCCGCATCCTGGTCTATGACGACTTCATCCACGTCGTGGACCTGCTGCGCTTCCTCGCCCCCGGCGAGATCGAGCACGTCGATGTCCGGGCCCGCTGCAAGGACGGCCTGGTCGAGCATGTGGTGCTCACCCTCGGCGGGCAGGGGTTCACCGCGCTGGGCATCATGAACCGGCTGTCCGGTTCGACCGAGGAGGTGCTGGAGGTCTCCGGCGGGGACTCCAAGCGGGAGGTGCGCAATCTGGCCGAGGTGGTCGACCACCGGGGCCAGCCGACCGTGCGCCGCCGGGGCGACTGGGTGCCGGTCGCCCGTCAGCGCGGCATCGAGCAGTGCGTGCTCGCCTTCCTGGACGCCGTCCGGGCCGGGCGGACCCTGGACGCCCATGACGCGCTGCGCACCCACGAGCTGTGCGAGCTGGTGGTGGAGCGGATCGGCGCTTCCTGGGAGTCCGCTGGGAGCGGCCTGTGAGCAGGCTGGACTGACCGGGCGTCAAGTCACCCGGGCGGAACCGACAGTTCACTGACGAGGTCTTGTCGGGGCATTTTCTACGCGCGTATCTTGAGGGGCGCCGCGGGGGTGGGCGTCCTTCCCCCGCTTCTTCTCTACGCGAGTAGCGCGCGCTCGAAGCGTGCCTCCGCCCGGACCGCCGTGCCACGATCGTGCCGCACGGCGGAGCTAGGAGTCCTGCCCCGGTGACCACCGCCCCCGCTCCCCGCCCCCGCAGAGCCCTGCTGCGCGCCGCCCTGATCCCGGCCTCGCTGGCCGCCTCGCTGGTGCTCGTCCCGCTGCCGGTGGCGAACGCCGCCGCGCCCGCGACCCCCGCCCCGACCGAGGCCGGCCCGCTGCGGATCCACGACATCCAGGGCACCACCCGGATATCCCCGCAGGCCGGCAAGCCCGTCACCGGAGTGCCCGGGATCGTCACCGGGCTGCGCGCGTACGGCAGTGCCAAGGGCTTCTGGATCCAGGACCCGAACCCGGACGCCGACCCCGCCACCAGCGAGGGCATCTTCGTCTTCACCGGCGGCAACCCGACCGTCAAGGTCGGCGACTCGGTGCTGGTGAGCGGCAAGGTCACCGAGTACTACCCGAACCTCGGCGGCGGCTCGCAGTCCGTCACCGAGATCACCGCCCCGGCCACCACGGTCCTGTCCGCCGGCAACCCGCTGCCCGCCCCGGTGGTCGTGGACACCCGCAACATCCCCGGCACCTACGCCCCGCCGGCCGGCCCGGACGGCTCCATCGACGGCGGCCGGCTCGACCCGGAGAAGTACACCCTGGACTTCTACGAGTCCCTGGAGGGCATGCTCGTCCAGGTCAAGGACGTCCGGGTGATCCAGGCGACCGACAAGTACAACGAGCTGTGGGTCGCCGCCGACCGCCAGGACCAGCGCAGCAAGCGCGGCGGCGTGCTGTACGAGTCCTACCGCGAGCCCAACGTCGGCCGCCTGATGGTCCAGCAGCAGGCCCCGACCTCCCAGCAGCCCTTCCCGGTCGCCAACGTCGGCGACGAGCTGACCGGCACCACCACCGGCCCGCTGGACTACAACAACTTCGGCGGCTACACCCTCGTCGCCGGCACCATGGGCACGCTGAAGGACAACCACCTCCAGCGGGAGGTCACCGCGCAGCCGACCGACCGCGAACTCACCCTCGCCACCTACAACGTGGAGAACCTGGCCCCCAACAACCCGGACGCCAAGTTCGCCGAGCTGGCCCAGGGCGTCGTCACCAACCTGCGCTCGCCCGACGTCGTCGCCCTGGAGGAGATCCAGGACGACAACGGCAACAAGAACGACGGCACGGTGGGCGCGAGCCAGACCGTCGCCAAGTTCATCGCCGCGATCAAGGCGGCCGGCGGCCCGGCCTACGACTGGCGCTCGATCGACCCGCAGGACGGCAAGGACGGCGGCGAGCCCGGCGGCAACATCCGCCAGGTCTTCCTGTTCAACCCGCAGCGGGTCTCCTTCACCGACATCGCGGGCGGCGACGCCACCACCGCCGTCGGCGTCACCGGCACCGGCGCCGCCACCGCGCTGACCGCCTCGCCCGGCCGGATCGAGCCGAACGACGAGGCGTGGACCAACAGCCGCAAGCCGCTGGTCGGCCAGTTCGTCTTCCGCGGCCAGAAGGTCTTCGTGATCGCCAACCACTTCAACAGCAAGGGCGGCGACCAGGGCATCGACAGCCGCTTCCAGGCCCCGACCCGCAGCTCCGAGGTGCAGCGGATCAAGCAGGCCACCGTCGAGCAGGCCTTCGTCGCCAAGCTGCTGGCCGCCGACAAGGGCGCCCGGGTCGTCTCCCTCGGCGACTTCAACGACTACCAGTTCTCGCCCGCCCTGGCCGCGCTCACCAAGGGCGGCGTGCTGCGCGACCTGGTGAACGAGCTGCCGGAGACCGAGCAGTACTCCTACGTCTACCAGGGCAACTCCCAGGTGCTGGACCACATCCTGGTCAGCCCCGAGGTCGGCTACGCCAAGTACGACGTGGTGCACATCAACTCCGAGTTCGCCCGGCAGGCGAGCGACCACGACCCGCAGGTGGTCCGGATCAAGCCGTGACCCGTCCCGCGAGCGGGCCCTGACGCGCGACGGGCCCGGCCCGGCCTGCGTCGAGCGGGGTCCTGACCTGCGGCTATCCTGCCTCCGCTGCCGGAATCACCGGCGGCGGAGGCGGCGTCGTGCGACGGGGGACAGCGTGGGGGACAGCGTGGGGTACCGGATCGAGCGGATCGGACGCGAGGACTGGCAGCGGCTGCGGACGGTGCGGCTGGCCCAACTCCTTGACACGCCCCTGGCGTTCGGCGAGACCTACGAGTACGCGAGCAACCAGGGCGAGGGCAACTGGCGGGCCCGGACGAACTGGGTCAACGAGCCCGACAAGGTCGGCCTGGTCGCCGTGGACGCCGAGGGGGAGTGGGTCGGCACCATGCTGTCCACCGCCACCAGGGACCACCCCGGCACGGTCGACCTGATCGGCGTCTGGGTGGACCCGGCACACCGAGGCCGCGAGCGCGGCGTCGCCGACGCCCTGCTCGACGCCGTGCTCGCCTGGGCGCGCGACCGGGGCGCCGGGCGGATGCTGCTCGGGGTGCACGAGGCCAACCCCCGCGCCGCCGCCTTCTACCTGCGGCGCGGGTTCGCGTACACCGGCGGCGAGACGCCGTACGCGCTGGACGCCTCGGCCCGGATCCTGGAGATGGCCCTCCCGCTGGACTGACGCCCCGGGAGGGGCACCGGACAAGCCGATCAGTGGATCAGTGGACCCGTCCGGTCAGCCGACGTACGCCGCCAGGGCCTCGCCGGTCGCCGTGGAGCGGGCCGCGACCAGCTCGGCCGGGGTGCCCTCGAAGACCACCAGCCCGCCGTCGTGGCCGGCGCCCGGACCGAGGTCGATGATCCAGTCGGCGTGCGCCATGACCGCCGGGTGGTGCTCGATCACGATGACGGACTTGCCGGACTCGACCAGCCGGTCCAGCAGCCCGAGCAACTGCTCGACGTCGGCCAGGTGCAGCCCGGTGGTCGGCTCGTCCAGGACGTAGACACCGCCCTTGTCCGCCATGTGAGTGGCCAGCTTGAGCCGCTGCCGCTCGCCGCCGGAGAGCGTGGTGAGTGGCTGGCCGAGGCTGAGGTAGCCGAGCCCGACGTCCGCCAGCCGCTCCAGGATCCGGTGCGCGGCCGGGAGTTTGGCCTCGCCGGAGCCGAAGAACTCCTCGGCCTCGGCCACCGGCATCGCCAGCACCTCGGCGATGTTCCGGCCGCCCAGGAGGTACTCCAGTACGGCGGGCTGGAACCGCTTGCCCTCGCAGTCCTCGCAGGTGGCGGCCACCCCGGCCATCATCGCCAGGTCGGTGTAGACCACCCCGGCGCCGTTGCAGGTCGGGCAGGCGCCCTCGGAGTTGGCGCTGAACAGGGCCGGCTTCACGTCGTTGGCCTTGGCGAAGGCCTTGCGGATCGGGTCGAGCAGCCCGGTGTAGGTCGCCGGGTTGCTGCGCCGGGAGCCGCGGATCGCGCCCTGGTCGACCGAGACCACGCCGTCGCTCGCCCGGATCGAGCCGTGGATCAGCGAGCTCTTGCCGGAGCCGGCCACCCCGGTGACCACCGTGAGCACCCCGAGCGGCACGTCCACGTCGACGTCGCGCAGGTTGTGGGTGTTCGCGCCCCGGATCTCCAGCGCCCCGGTGGGCTTGCGCACGCTCTCCCGCAGCGGCGCCCGGTCGGCCAGGTGTCGGCCGGTGACGGTGCCGCTGGTCCGCAGCCCCTCGACATCGCCCTGGTAGCAGACGGTGCCGCCCGCCGTGCCCGCGCCGGGGCCGAGGTCGACCACGTGGTCGGCGATCGCGATGGTCTGCGGCTTGTGCTCGACCACCAGCACCGTGTTGCCCTTGTCCCGGAGGCGCAGCAGCAGCGTGTTCATCCGGTCGATGTCGTGCGGGTGCAGGCCGGTGGTGGGCTCGTCGAAGACGTACGTGGTGTCGGTGAGCGAGGAGCCGAGGTGGCGGATCATCTTGACCCGCTGGGCCTCGCCGCCGGAGAGGGTGCCGGACGGGCGGTCCAGTGACAGGTAGCCGAGGCCGATCTCCACGAAGGAGTCGAGGGCCTGCCGGAGGGTGGTGAGCAGCGGTGCCACCGAGGGCTCGTCGAGCCCGCCGACCCAGGCAGCCAGGTCGCTGATCTGCATCGCGCAGGCGTCGGCGATGGTGATCCCGGCGATCTTCGACGAGCGGGCCGCCTCGCTGAGCCGGGTGCCGCCGCAGTCGGGGCAGGAGGTGAAGGTGACGGCGCGCTCCACGAAGGCGCGGATGTGCGGCTGCAGCGCGTCCTTGTCCTTGGCGAGCATCGACTTCTGGATCTTGGGGATCAGGCCCTCGTAGGTGAGGTTGACGCCGTTGACCTTGACCTTGGTCGGCTCCCGGTACAGGAAGTCCTGCATCTCCTTCCTGCTGAACTCGCGGATCGGCTTGTCCGGGTCGAGGAAGCCCGAGTTGGCGTAGACGCCGACCGTCCACCAGCTGTCGGTCTTCCAGCCGGGGATGGTGAACGCGCCCTCGGAGATCGACTTGGAGGCGTCGTACAGCTGGGTGAGGTCGATGTCGGAGACGCTGCCGCGGCCCTCGCAGCGCGGGCACATGCCGCCGGTGATGCTGAAGCTGCGCCGCTCCTTGACGGTCTTCCCGGCCCGCTCGACGGTGACGGCGCCCGCGCCGCTGATCGAGGGGACGTTGAAGGAGAACGCCTTGGGCGAGCCGATGTGCGGGGTGCCGAGTCGGCTGAAGAGGATGCGCAGCATCGCGTTGGCGTCGGTGGCGGTGCCGACGGTGGAGCGCGGGTCGGCGCCCATCCGCTGCTGGTCGACGATGATCGCGGTGGTCAGGCCCTCCAGGACATCCACCTCGGGGCGGGCCAGGGTGGGCATGAAGCCCTGGACGAAGGCGCTGTAGGTCTCGTTGATCAGGCGCTGGGACTCGGCGGCGATGGTGTCGAAGACCAGCGAGCTCTTTCCCGAGCCGGACACGCCCGTGAACACCGTCAGCCGCCGCTTGGGGAGGTCGACGCTGATGTCCTTGAGGTTGTTCTCGCGTGCGCCGTGGACGCGGATCAGGTCGTGGCTGTCGGCGGCGTGCGGCGCGGGAAGCGCGTCCGTCCTCTTGGGCATGGTTCTCGTCTCTCCCTGTCGATCGGCGGGCCCGTCCCCGCGGTCACGGTCGGCTGCGGATCCGCTCGATCCAACCAGAATCGAGCGGATCCGGTCCGGCCGCCCGCCGCGGGACGGGCCCGGGGGTTCACTGCCGGCGGTGGTTCAGCGGACCTCGTTGAAGCGGATCAGGTTGCCCGCCGGGTCGCGGAAGGCGCAGTCGCGGGCGCCCCACTGCTGCTCGGCCGGCTCCTGCACCAGCTCGGCGCCGCCGGACTTCAGCCGGTCGAAGACGCCGTCCAGGTCGCGGGTGCCCAGGACGAGCCGGGCGTAGGTGCCCTTGGCCATCATCTCGGTGACGGTCTTGCGCTCGTCCTCGGTGATGCCCTGGTCGATGGCCGGCGGCTCCAGCACGAGGGAGACGCCGGGCTGGTCGGCGGGGCCGACGGTGATCCAGCGCATCGCGCCGCCGCCGACGTCGTTTCGGACCTCGAAGCCGAGCAGGTCGCGGTAGAAGACGAGGGAGGCCTCGGGGTCGGTGTGCGGGAGGAAGGTCCAGTGGATGGTGATGTCGCTCATGACCGCAACGCTAGGCGCGGCCCGGGCGGGGGCGCTTCTCCGATCCTGATCGGTCCGGACGGCGGCCCCGACCCGTCCCGACGGTGGCCCCGACCGGTCCAGCGGGCAGGAGCTGGGGCGCCGGGGAAACCGCGTGGCGGACCACGGCGGCCACTGCTATCTTGTCCGAGGCCGTGCGACAGAACGAGGAGGTGGTACCCGTGAACGCAGTAACGACATGGGTGCTCCCCTCCGGGGTCACGGCCGGGCGATAGGTCGTCCGGGAGCGCCGTTCACGTGCACTCCCGAAAGGCACGACCATGCATTTCACTTCCGAGCAGCGCCTCGACAACGGCGTCCTCGAACGCGAATTCACCCTCGGCGAGATCCCGGGCACCCTGTGGACGCCCGGCACCGAACCGGCTCCGCTGATCCTGATGGCCCACAACAACGGCCTGCCCAAGGGGGAGCCCCGCCTGGTGGCCCGGGCCCGGTACACCGCCGCGCAGGGCTACGCGGTGGCCAGCATCGACGCGGCCGGGTGCGGTTCCCGGCCCCGTTCCGCCGCCGACGAGCAGGCCCGCGCCGACCTCCGCAGGGCGATGCGGGCCGGCGAGCCGGTCGACGGGATCTTCGAGTCCTTCATCGGTCCGCTGGTCGAGAAGGCCGTCCCGGACTGGCAGACCGCCCTGGACGCCCTCCTCGCGCTCCCCGAGATCGGCGGCCCCGTCGGGTACTCGGGCTGGACGGCCGTCGGCATCCGGCTGGCCGTGGCCGACCCGCGCATCCGGGCCGCCGGCCTGTTCGCCGGGGGCTACGTGCCCCACGCCCAGCGCGAGGAGGCCCGGCAGGTCACCGTCCCGCTGCTGTTCCTGCTGCAGTGGGACGACGAAGGCAACCCCCGGCAGCGGGCGCTGGACCTCTTCGACGCCTTCGGCAGCAGGGAGAAGACGCTGCACGCCAACCTGGGCGGGCACGTCGGCACCCCGTGGTTCGAGCTGGAGGACGGGGGCCGGTTCTACGACCGGCACCTGAAGTAGGGCCGGCCCGTCAGGCTGTCCGCCATCGGCGGGCGGCCTGACGGCTCCGCCGTACCACGGAGCGCCCCCGGTCGCCCTCTCGGTGGCCCTCCCGGTGCGACGGATGCTCAGCCGGCCGGGCCGAGCCTGGCGTCGAGGGCGTCCCACACGGTCGGACCGGCCAGGGCGCGGCTGCGGGCTCCCGCCTTCCGCTGCCAACGGCTGCCGTCCATCCAGGACTCCAGCCACTCGGCCAGGCTCTCGGACTCCACGAGCCAGGTGTCGGCCGCCCCGGCCGCTGCTCCGGGGGAGTAGTCCAGGACCGTCCCCTGCGGGCCGGTGCAGTCCACCGCGGCATGCCGGCCGCTTCCCCGGTGCAGCACGGGCAGCACACCGCGTGGCCACCACGACCGGCCGCCGGAGCGGGAGCCGATCCTGGCCGGGTAGCTGTCGACGGCTCCGAACCCGACGTGGAAGAGGGGCGTCAGGCCGAACCCGGGCCCGAATCCGCCGTTCCCGATCTCCCCGTAGACCCTGCGGAGCAGCGGCGGCAGGGGCAGCCCGAAGACCTCCTCGGCGCACTCCAGGGTCGCGGGCGCGGCTGTCGGTGCGAGCGTCTCGCGCGCCGTTTCCGCCGCCCACGCGGCCAGGCGCCGGATCAGGTCGTCCTCGGCGGCGGAGCACGGCAGTTCAGGCATGGGGGTCATCCTGACCGGCCGGCGGTCCCCGGTCCAGCGGGTTTCCGCTGTCCGTTCGTCGGCTGCGGGACGGGGAGAAACAAGCAGGCGTGATTGCTTTTTTCTGCGGGCGGTGCCACGCTGCTGCCTGACGGCGCTCGTGCGGGGGCGTCGCCAACTCACCGGCAGGGGAGGCGTCTTGGCGCACGAACGGGCGGCACTGCGGATCGGCAACGCCTCGGGGTTCTACGGGGACCGCTTCTCGGCGGTGCGCGAGATGCTCACCGGCGGGCCGCTGGATGTGCTCACCGGGGACTACCTGGCCGAACTGACCATGCTCATCCTGGCGCGGGACCGGCTGAAAGACCCGTCGCGCGGCTACGCCCGGACCTTCCTGCGGCAGATGGAGGAGTGCCTCGGCCTGGCGCGCGAGCGCGGGGTGCGGATCGTGGTCAACGCGGGCGGCCTCAACCCGGCCCGACTGGCCGCCGAACTGCGGGAGCTGGCGGGGCGCCTGGGCGTGGAGGCGGCCGTCGCGCACGTCGAGGGTGACGACCTGCTGCCGCGCCGAGCGGAACTCGGCTTCCCCGAGGGCCTGTTGGCCGCCAATGCCTATCTGGGGGCGTTCGGCATCGCGGCCTGTCTGCGCGAGGGCGCCGACCTGGTGGTCGCCGGTCGGGTGACGGACGCGGCGCTGGTCGTCGGGCCCGGGATCGCCCGCTTCGGCTGGACGCCCGCGGACCTGGACGCCCTCGCCGGGGCGGTGGTCGCCGGGCACGTCCTGGAGTGCGGCGCCCAGGCGACCGGGGGCAACTACGCGTTCTTCCGCGAGCACGACGTGACCCGCCCCGGCTTCCCGGTCGCCGAACTGCACGCCGACGGCTCCAGCGTGATCACCAAGCACCCGGGCACCGGCGGCGCCGTCACCACCGGCACCGTCACCGCCCAACTCCTGTACGAGACCGGCGGACCGCACTACCTCGGCCCGGACGTCACCGCCCGGCTGGACACCGTCCGGCTCACCCCGGACGGCCCGGACCGGGTCCGGATCGACGGCGTCCGGGGCGAGGCCCCGCCGCCCACGCTCAAGGTGGGCCTCAACTCCCTCGGCGGCCACCACAACGAGGTGGTCTTCGTCCTGACCGGCCTGGACATCGAGGCCAAGGCGGCCCTGGTGCGGGAGCAGTTCGCCGCCGCCCTGCCGCCGCAGGCCCGGCCGGCCGAACTGCGCTGGACGCTCGCCCGTACCGACCACCCGGACGCCGACACCGAGGAGGCCGCCTCCGCCCTGCTCCGGCTGACCGCCCGGGACCGTGATCCGGCCAAGGTCGGCCGCGAACTCGGCAAGGCCGCCGTCGAGTTGGGCCTCGCCGGGTACCCCGGCTTCCACCTCACCGCCCCGCCCGGCCCCGGCTCGCCCTACGGGGTGTTCACCGCCGCGTACGTGGACGCCGAACTGGTCGAGCACACCGCCGTCCTCCCGGACGGCCGCCGGATCGCCGTCCCGCCGGTGCCGGTCACCGCCCCGCCCGTGCCGGTGACGGGCGCACCCCTGCCGGTCACCGGCCGACCGGTGGCCGTACGGCATGAGCTGCCGGAGCCGCTGCCCCCGGGCCCGACCCGCCGCGCCCCGCTCGGCCTGGTGCTCGGCGCCCGCAGCGGCGACAAGGGCGGCGACGCTGACCTGGGCGTCTGGGCCCGCACCGAGGAGGGCTGGCGCTGGCTGGCGCACACCCTCACCGTCGACCGGCTGCGCGAACTGCTGCCCGAGACGGCCGGACTGCCCGTCACCCGGCACCTGCTGCCGAACCTCCGGGCGGTCTCCTTCACCCTCACCGGCCTGCTCGGCGAGGGCGTCGCGGCCCGGCACCGCTTCGACCCGCAGGCGAAGGCCCTGGGGGAGTGGCTGCGCTCGCGCCACCTCGACATTCCGGAGGCCTTGCTGTGACCGTCCTGCCCACCCGCGTCGACCCGGCCGGGCCCGAGTACGCCGAGCACCGCGCCGCGATGCTCGCCAAGCTCGCCGACCTGGACACCGAGCACGCCAAGGCGCTGGCCGGCGGCGGCCCCCGCTACCTCGACCGCCACCGCGGGCGCGGCAAACTGCCGGCCCGGGAGCGGATCGAGCTGCTGGTCGACCAGGACTCGCCGTTCCTGGAGCTGTCCCCGCTGGCCGCCTGGGGCAGCGACTTCCCGGTGGGCGCCGCGCTGGTCACCGGCATCGGCGTGGTCGAGGGCGTCGAGTGCGTGATCACCGCCAACGACCCCACCGTCCGCGGCGGCGCCAGCAACCCCTGGACTCTGCGCAAGGCCCTGCGCGCCCACGAGATCGCCCTGCACAACCGGCTCCCGCTGGTGAACCTGGTGGAGTCCGGCGGCGCGGACCTGCCCAGCCAGAAGGAGATCTTCATCCCCGGCGGCGCGATCTTCCGGGACCTCACCCGGCTGTCCGCCGCCGGAATCCCCACCGTGGCCGTGGTGTTCGGCAACTCCACGGCCGGCGGCGCCTACGTCCCCGGGATGTCCGACCACACCGTGCTGGTCAGGGACCGCGCGAAGGTCTTCCTCGGCGGCCCGCCGCTGGTGAGGATGGCCACCGGCGAGGAGGCCGACGACGAGTCGCTCGGCGGGGCCGAGATGCACGCCCGCACCTCCGGCCTGGCCGACCACGTCGCGGTGGACGAGGCGGACGCGCTGCGCCTGGCCCGCCGGATCGTCGCCCGGCTGGACCACCGCAAGCCCGGCCCCGGCCCGGACCCGCTCGCCGAGCCGCCGAGGTACGACGAGGAGGACCTGCTGGGCATCGTCCCCGGCGACCTCAAGGTCCCCTTCGACCCGCGCGAGGTGATCGCCCGGCTCGTCGACGGCTCCGACTTCGACGAGTTCAAGCCGCTCTACGGCACCAGCCTGGCCACCGGCTGGGCCCGGTTGCACGGCTACCCGGTCGGCGTCCTGGCCAACGCGCAGGGCGTGCTGTTCAGCGCCGAGTCCCAGAAGGCCGCCCAGTTCATCCAGTTGGCGAACCAGCGGAACACCCCGCTGCTGTTCCTGCACAACACCACCGGCTACATGGTCGGCAAGGACTACGAGCAGGGCGGCATCATCAAGCACGGCGCGATGATGATCAACGCCGTCGCCAACTCCACGGTCCCGCACCTGTCCGTGCTGATGGGCGCCTCCTACGGGGCCGGCCACTACGGCATGTGCGGCCGGGCGTTCGAGCCGCGCTTCCTGTTCTCCTGGCCGAGCGCCAAGTCCGCGGTGATGGGCCCGCAGCAGCTCGCCGGGGTGCTCTCGATCGTCGCCCGGCAGTCGGCGGCGGCGAAGGGGCAGCCCTACGACGAGGACGCGGACGCGGCGATCCGGGCGATGGTCGAGCAGCAGATCGAGGCCGAGTCGCTGCCGGTGTTCCTGTCCGGCCGGCTCTACGACGACGGCGTGATCGACCCGCGCGACACCCGTACGGTGCTCGGCCTGTGCCTGTCCGCGATCCACAACGCGCCGGTGGAGGGCGCGCGCGGCTACGGCGTCTTCCGGATGTGAGCCAGCCCCCTGTGACGGAGCCACGAATGACTTCCAGGACATCGATCGGCAACCTGCTGGTCGCCAACCGGGGCGAGATCGCCCGCCGGGTCTTCCGCACCTGCCGGGACCTCGGCATCGCGACCACCGCCGTCCACTCCGACCCGGACGCCGACGCCCCGCACGTGCGCGAGGCCGACGCCGCCGTCCGGCTGCCCGGCGCCGCGCCCGCCGACACCTATCTGCGCGCCGACCTGATCGTCGCCGCGGCGCTCGCCGCCGGGGCCGACGCCGTCCACCCCGGCTACGGCTTCCTGTCCGAGGACGCCTCCTTCGCCCGGGCCGTGCTGGACGCCGGACTGCTCTGGGTCGGCCCGCCGCCGGACGCGATCGCCGCGATGGGCTCCAAGACGGCCGCCAAGCTCCTGATGGCGGAGGCCGGCGTGCCGGTGCTGGGCGCGCTCGCCGAGCCGGCCGAGGCCGACCTGCCGGTCCTGGTCAAGGCCGCGGCGGGCGGCGGCGGCCGGGGCATGCGGGTGGTCCGCCGCCTCGCCGACCTGCCCGCCGCACTGGCGTCCGCCCGCGCGGAGGCGGCCAAGGCGTTCGGCTCGGACGAGGTGTTCTGCGAGCGCTACCTGCCCGCCGGGCGGCACGTCGAGGTGCAGCTGCTGGCCGACGCGCACGGTACGGTCCTGGCGCTCGGCGACCGCGACTGCTCGCTCCAGCGGCGGCACCAGAAGGTGATCGAGGAGGCCCCGGCCCCCGGCCTCCCGGCGGCCGTCCGCGCCGAACTGCACACGGCCGCCGTGAACGCCGCCAAGGCGATCGGCTACGTCGGCGCCGGCACCGCCGAGTTCCTGCTCGCCGAGGACGGCCGGTTCTGGTTCCTGGAGATGAACACCCGCCTCCAGGTCGAGCACCCGGTCACCGAGGCGGTCACCGGACTGGACCTGGTGGCGCTCCAACTCGCCGTCGCCGAAGGGGAGGCGCTGCCGCCCGAGCCGCCGGCCGGACGCGGCCACGCGATCGAGGCCCGGCTGTACGCCGAGGACCCGGCCAAGGACTGGCAGCCCGCCACCGGCACCCTGCACCGACTGGAATTCACCGTCCCGCACCAGGAGTTCACCGGCACCGGGGCGCGCCTCGACAGCGGAGTGCGGCTCGACACCGGGGTCGGCCCCGGCACCGAGGTCACCCCGCACTACGACGCGATGCTCGCCAAGGTGATCGCCTGGGCGCCGACCCGCGCCGCCGCCGCCCGCCGACTGGCCGACGCACTGGCCCGCGCCCGGATCCACGGACCCGCCACCAACCGGGACCTGCTGGTCCGCGCGCTGCGCCACCCGGCCTTCCTGGCCGAGCGGTTGAACACCGGCTTCCTCGCCGAACACGCGGCCGGACTCACCGCGCCGGACAGCGGGGGCACCGGGCGCGCGGCGCTGGCCGCCGCCCTGGCCGACGCCGCCGCCCGTCGCACCGCGCTCCCCTCCGGCTGGCGCAACCTGCCCTCCCAGCCGCAGCTGAAGCGCTACCGGGCCGATGACGGCACCGAGTCCGAGGTCCGCTACCGGATCACCCGCACCGGCCTGCTGGCCGAGGGGCACCCGGACGTCGAGCTGGTCGAGTCCGCCCCCGACCGGGTCGTCCTGCGCGAGGGCGGACTGCGCCGCACGTACCTCGTGGCCCGCCACGGCGACCGGGTGTACGTCGACACCCCCGCCGGCGGCACCGCGCTGACCGTCCTCCCGCGCTTCCCCGACCCCGCCGCCCGCACCGACCCCGGCGCCCTGCTGGCGCCGATGCCCGGCACCGTCGTCCGCACCACCGCCGCCGTCGGGGACACCGTCACCGCCGGACAGCCGCTGCTCGTCCTGGAGGCGATGAAGATGGAGCACCGCATCACCGCCCCCGCCGACGGCGTCCTCGTGGAACTGCGCGCCACCCCCGGCCGGCAGGTCGAACTCGGCACCCTGCTGGCCGTCGTCAAGTCCGCCCGAGAGGCCTGAGGAAGGACCCCCGCATGTCCGCCATCGGCAGTGAGCTCCTCGAAACCCCCGAACGCCGCGACCTGCGCAAGGCCGTCGGCGACCTCGGCCGCCGCTACGGCTCCACCTACTACCTCGCCAAGGCCCGGGCCGGCGAGCCCGCCGACGAACTCTGGGCGGAGGCCGGCAAGGCCGGCTACCTGGGCGTCAACCTGCCCGCCGAGTACGGCGGCGGAGGCGGCGGCATCACCGACCTCGCCATCGTCCTGGAGGAACTCGGCACCGCGGGCTGCCCGTTGCTGCTGCTGATCGTCTCCCCGGCGATCTGCGGCACCGTGATCGCCCGCTACGGCAGCGAGGAGCAGAAGCAGCGCTGGCTGCCCGGCCTCGCCGACGGCAGCCGCAGGATGGCCTTCGGCATCACCGAGCCGGACGCGGGCTCCAACTCGCACCGGATCTCCACCGTGGCCCGCCGCGACGGCGAGGACTGGCTGCTGACCGGGCGCAAGGTGTTCGTCTCCGGCATCGACCACTGCGACGCCGTCCTGTTCGTGGCCCGCACCGAGGACGCCCGCTCGGGCAAGCTCAAGCCCTGCCTGTTCGTCGTCCCGCGCGACACCCCCGGCTTCGAGTACCGGGCGATCCCGATGGAGCTGGTCGCGCCCGAGAAGCAGTTCCAGGTCTTCCTGGACGACGTGCGGCTGCCCGCCGACGCCCTGGTCGGCGACGAGGACGCGGGCCTGCTCCAGCTGTTCGCCGGTCTCAACCCCGAACGGATCCTCACCGCCGCCTTCTCGCTGGGCCTGGCCCGCCAGGCGCTCGGCAAGGCCGTGGAGTACGCGAAGACCCGTACGGTCTGGTCCACCCCGATCGGCGCCCACCAGGGCCTGGCCCACCCGCTCGCCCAGTGCGCGGTGGAGATCGAGCTGGCCCGGCTGATGACGCAGAAGGCCGGGCTGCTCTACGACGCGGGCGAGGACCTCGCCGCCGGGGAGGCCGCCAACATGGCCAAGTACGCCGCCGGGGAGGCCGCCGCCCGGACCGTCGACCAGGCGGTGCAGACCCTCGGCGGCAACGGCCTCACCCAGGAGTACGGGCTGGGCGCGCTGCTGGCCGCCACCCGGGTCGGCCGGGTCGCCCCGGTCAGCCGCGAGATGGTGCTCAACTACGTGGCGCAGCACACCCTCGGCCTGCCGAAGTCGTACTGAGCCGGGCCGCACACCGGGCCGGGCCGAGCCAGGCCGCGCGCACGGGCCCGGCCGGCGGTCAGCGCGATCCGGACAGGTGCGCGAACACCACGGTGTTGGACTCGTACCCGGTCTTCCGGTCGAACTTCCCGCCGCAGGTGATCAGCCGCAGCTCCGCGCGGCCGGTGCCGCCGCCGTACACCAGGGCGTCCGGGAAGTCCCGCTTGGGGAAGACCCGCACGGAGTCGACGGTGAACACGGCGGTGTGCCGGTCCTTGCGGGCCACCTCGACGGTGTCGCCGGGGCGCAGCAGCCCGAGCCGGTAGAAGACCGCCGGGCCGCTGCGGTTGTCGGCGTGCCCGATGACGATCGAGGTCCCGGCGGCCCCGGGCGCGGCGCCGTCCCGGTACCAGCCGGTCAGGTTGCGCTGGTCCATCGGCGGGGTGGCGAGCTGCCGCGCGGGGGTGAGGCCGAGGCCGGTCACCGGGGCGTCGACCTTGATCGAGGGGATCCGGACCCTGGTCGGCACCGAGGCGGGCAGCGGCGGCGCGCCCGGCGGCGGGGGAGGGGTGGGTGCGGGGGCGGGCGCCGGAGCCGGAGCGGTCGGCGCGGCGGGTGCCGAGGGCGCGGGCGGCAGCGGCGGCCCGGTCCCGGTGGCGGTGCCGTCGTGGACCAGCCAGAGGCCGCCCGCCGCGAGCAGCAGCGCGACGGCCCCGGCCCGCACGGGGCCGGGGACGCCGCGCGGCGCGCGGGTGGGGCGGTCAGGACTGGGCATTGCGCCCGGGGCGGCGGCGCATCGCGCGGACGGCGACCGCGCCCGCGCCGACGACCAGCGCGAGGCCGCCGATCACCTCGCCGGCGTCGGTGCCGGAGGAGGTGCCGCCGCCACCGGTGCCCACGCCGCCGTGCGGCCCGCCGCTGGGCGAGGCGCCCGGGGACCCGCCGGGGGAGGTCGAGGGGGAGGCGCTGGGCGAGGGCCCGGCGGAGCCGCTCGGCGAGGAGGACGGCGAGGAGGAGGATGACGGTGACGAGGAGGGCGAGGATGACGGAGAGGACGACGGCGACGAGGACGGCGAGGGCGAGGAGGTGGCGCAGGAGACCTCGAAGACCTTCTGCTTCGCGTTGCCGGTCTCACCCACGAACGTCCATTCGAGCTTGTAGTGCCCGTCCGGAAGGCTGTACGTCTGGGTCGCGCCGGTGCCGCCGGTCAACACGATCGAGCCGGCCAGCACCTGCGCGGTGCCGGTCGGCGGCTGCTGCTCGATCGTCCAGTTCACCACCTGGAGGGTGTCGAAGTTGAAGGCGTCCAGGTAGAACTTGCAGACCTTGGGCTCGTCGCGGGTGTCGCTCACCGGAGTGGTGTCGTTGTGGATCTTGACGTCGCCGTTGTCGCCCGGCGCGGCCAGGGCGGCGGGCGCCGCGCCGAGGGCGAGGACGAGGGCCGCGGCGCCGGCGGAGAGCAGCCGACGGGCCGAGGGCAGAGCGGGGGAGGAGGTTCGCACGGTGGGTGCTCCAGGCTCGGGGCCGCACCCGGGGGGCGGGCGGCCGTGGTGAAACACGGTCCGATCGGGCGCCCCCGGGAGCAACTGTGCCACGCGAGCTCCGCACCCGGTTCCCCACAATGGCGCAGCCCCACCCCTGACTGTCCGTATGCTCCTGAACACGCCCTCGCAGGTTTTGTTGCCGCGTCAACTTCGTTACTGGAGGCTTACCTTGGTGTTCCGAAGCGAGTTCCCGGACGTCCCCGTGGTCGACCTGCCGATCCATGACGCGGTCCTCGGCGCCGCGGCCCGCCACGGCGACCGGCCGGCCCTGATCGACGGCCTCACCGGGGAGCAGGTCAGCTACGCGCAGCTCGCCGCCGCCGTCGAGCGGGTCGCCGCCGCCCTGGCCGGGTCGGGAGTACGCCGGGGCGACGTCATCGCGCTCTTCAGCCCCAACACGACCGCCTACCCGATGGCCTACTTCGGCGCCACCCGGGCCGGCGCCACCGTCACGACCGTCTCCTCCCTGGCCACGCCCGCCGAACTGGCCGGCCAGCTGCGCGACAGCGGCGCCCGCCGGCTGGTCACCGTCTCGCCGTTCCTGCCGACCGCCCGGACGGCCGCCGCCCTGCTCGCCGAGCAGGGCCACCCGCTGACCGAGATCCTGGTCCTGGACGGCGCCGACGGCCACCGCTCGCTCGCCGACCTGCTGGCCGAGCCCGGCCCCGCCCCCGACATCGCCATCGAGCCGGGCGAGGACGTCGCCGTGCTGCCGTACTCCAGCGGCACCACCGGCCTGCCCAAGGGCGTGATGCTCACCCACCGCTCGATCGCCACCAACCTCGCCCAGTGCGACGCCCTCTACCGCCCCGCCGAGGGCGAGCGGGTGCTCGCCGTCCTGCCGTTCTTCCACATCTACGGCCTCGCGGCGCTGCTCAACCAGCCGCTGCGCTGCGGCGCCACCGTCGTCGTGCTGCCCCGCTTCGACCTGGAGCAGTTCTGCCGGGCCATCGAGGAGCACCGGGTCCAGGCCCTGGTGGTGGCGCCGCCGATCGCCCTCGCCCTGGCCAAGCACCCGGCCGTGGACCGCTTCGACCTCTCCTCCGTCGAGTACCTGCTGTGCGCCGCCGCCCCGCTGGACCACGAGCTCGCCGACGCCTGCGCCCGGCGCCTGGGCCTGCGGCACCTGCTCCAGGGCTACGGGATGACCGAGCTCTCCCCGGTCACCCACGTGGTCTCCCCGCGCGAGAGCGAGCCCCCGCGCGGCTCGGTCGGCCGGATGGTCCCCTCCACCGAGCTGCGGATCGCCGCCCTGGACGGCTCCGACGGCGACCTCGGCGCAGGTGAGCGCGGCGAGCTGCTGATCCGCGGCCCGCAGGTGATGAAGGGCTACCTCGGCCGCCCCACCGAGACCGCCGCCGTGGTCGACGCCGAGGGCTGGCTGCACACCGGCGACGTCGGCTTCGTCGACGAGCGCGGCTACCTGCACATCGTCGACCGGGTGAAGGAGCTCATCAAGTACAAGGGCTACCAGGTCGCCCCCGCCGAGCTGGAGGCGGTACTGCTCGGCCACCCGCAGATCGCCGACGCCGCCGTGATCGGCGTCCCGGACGCCGACGGCACGGAGTGTCCCAAGGCCTTCGTGGTCCGGACGCCGGGCAGCGCGCTGACCGCCGAGGAGGTGACCGGGTACGTCGCCGCGCTGGTCGCCCCCTACAAGAAGGTCCGCGCGGTCGAGTTCGTGGACGCCGTCCCCAAGTCCGCGGCCGGCAAGATCCTCCGCCGCGAGCTGCGCGCCCGCGAGGCCGGCCGCGCCGCCGTCGGCTGAGCGGCCCGCCGCCGACCGGCCGCCCGGGCGGCACCGCCGCGCGGGCCCGGCGCGGTGCCACCGCCCGCCCGGGCCCCGGAGGGCGGCGGCCGGCGCCCGTCTGTGAGGATCGACCCGCCGCGCCCCCACCGGAACAGGAGCCGCCCGCAGCCATGACCAGCCACGCCGCCGCCCGCACCCCCCAGCAGGACCGCAGCCGCGCGACCAGGGCCCGGCTGCTCGCGGCGGCCGTGGACTGCCTGGCCGACCTCGGCTGGAACGGCTCCACCGTCGCCGTCGTCGCCGAGCGGGCCGGCGTCTCCCGGGGCGCCGCCCAGCACCACTTCCCGACCCGCGAGGACCTCTTCACCGCGGCCGTCGAGCACGTCACCGCCGAGCGGCTGGCGGCCGTCCGCGCCCACGCGGACGAGCTGCCGGCCGCCGGACCCGACCGCACCCGGGCCGTGGTCGACATGATCGTCCGCCTCTACACCGGCCCGCTGTTCCGCGCCGCCCTGCACCTGTGGACCGCCGCCGCCACCGAGGACGCGCTGCGCGAACGGATCATCGCCCTGGAGGGACACGTCGGCCGGGAGGCCCACCGGGCCGCCGTGGAGTTCCTGGACGCCGACGAGACCCGCCCCGGCGTGCGCGAGTCGGTGCAGGCCACGCTGGACCTCGCCCGCGGGCTGGGCCTGGCCAACCTGCTCACCGACGACAGCCTTCGACGATCCGGAGTGATCCGGCAGTGGGCGGGCGTTCTGGAGAGTACGCTGCGGCCGGTACGCCCATGACGCCCGTACACCCGGAGCGGCCGGAGAACCCCTGACCAAGGGGTCGCCGGGCGGCCGATGTCCGTGCAGTCTGGAGAAGAACCCCGGCCGGCACGGACCGCGAGGCCCACCCGGCCGGGCACGAGCCGAACCGGGGTGCTGCCTGATCATGCACGGACACGAGTGGGACGCGACCGCCGCCGCCGGCCCGGCACCGGGCCGCGCCCCGGCGCGTCCCGAGGGCGCACGCCCCGAAGGCCACCGGCTCGTCCCGCTCGCGACGGCCCTGCTCCAGGACGACGGCCTGATCCTGCACTGGAGCGAGGACGCCGAGGCCCTGCTCGGCTACACCAGCGAGGAGGCCGTCGGCAGCTATGCCGCCCGGCTGCTCACCGACGGCGGCGACCGCACCGAGGTGCTGGGCCTCTTCGAGCGGATCATGGGCGGCACCGGCTGGTCCGGCGTCTTCCCGGTCCGGCACCGCGACGGCCACAAGGTCGACCTGGAGTTCCGCACCTACCCCATCGCGGGCCCGGGCGGCACCCTGCTGCTGCTCGCCACCGCCTCCGACACCCGGGCCCTGCACGCCGTCGAGGCCGACCTCGCCGTGCTGGACGGCGTCTTCGGCCGCTCCCCGATAGGCATGGCCGTCTACGACACCGACCTGCGCTACGCCCGGATCAACGAGGCGCTCGCCCGGATGAACGGCGTACCGGTCGCCGCCCACCTCGGCCGCCGGATATCGGCGGTCCTGCCCGGCATCAACAGCACCGAGATCGAGCAGATCATGCGTCAGGTGCTGAAGAGCGGGAAGCCGGTGGTGGACGCCCGCTCGCACGGCCGCGTCCCCGGCGACCCCAAGCGGGACCGCGCCTGGTCCGCCTCCTACTTCCGCCTGGAGGACTCCACCGGCCGGGTCTTCGGCGTCTGTTCCTCGATCATCGACGTCACCGAACGCTTCCAGGCCGAGGCCCGGGCCGCCCGGGCCCAGGAGCGCCTCGCCACCATCGCCGAGGCGACCGCCCGGATCGGCACCACCCTCGACCTCCAGCGCACCGCCGAGGAACTGATCGAGGCCGTCGTCCCCCGGTTCGCCGACTTCGCCACCGTCGACCTGCTGGAACCGGTGCTGCGCGGCGCCGAGCCCACCCCGATCCCCTCCGACCGGGCCGTCACCCTGCGCGCCGTCGCCGTCGGCGAGTCCTACGAGACCGGCCTCGCGCACGCCGTCGACGTCATCGGCGACACCTCCGAGTACGCCCCGGACCGCAGCTACACCCAGTGCCTGCGCAGCGGGAAGCCGCTGCTGCGGGCCCGGGTGGACGAGGAGGTGCTGCGCGGGCTGGTCTCCAGCGAGGACCGGGTGGCCCCCGGTATGGCGGCGGGCATCCACTCGTACCTGATGGTGCCGATCACCGCCCGGGGCATGGTGCTCGGCGGCTCCGAGTTCATCCGGATGCGCAACCCCGAGCCGTTCACCGCCGCCGACGTCGCCCTCGCCGAGGAACTGGTCGCCCGCACCGCGCTGGCGCTCGACAACGCCCGGCTCTACCGCCGCGAGCGGGAGACCGCGCTCACCCTCCAGCGCAGCCTGCTGCCGCAGGAGGTGCACCGCACCCTGGGCCTGGAGATCGCCTACCGCTACCTGCCCAGCAGCGTGGTCAGCGAGGTCGGCGGCGACTGGTTCGACGTCGTCCCGCTGTCCTGCGGGCGGGTCGCCCTGGTGGTCGGCGACGTGATGGGCCACGGCATCCGGGCCGCCGCCACGATGGGCCAGCTGCGCACCGTCGCCCGGACCCTCGCCACCCTGGACATGCCGCCCGAGCAGGTCCTCACCCGGCTGGACGAGACCGCCTCGGGGATCGGCGAGGGCCAGTTCGCCACCTGCGTCTGCGCGGTCTACGACCCGCTGGAGCGCACCGTCCAGATCGCCTCGGCCGGGCACCTGCCGCCGGTCCGGGTCGCCCCCGACGGCACCTCCGAGCGGGTCGAGGTGCCCCCGGGCGTGCCGCTGGGCGTCGGCGGGGTGGCCTTCGAGTCGGTCGAGTTCACCATCCCCGAGGGGGGCATGGTCGCGCTCTACACCGACGGCCTGGTCGAGCGGCGCGGCCAGGACCTGGACGCCGGGATCGACCGGCTCGCCCGCACCCTCGCCGGGCCCGGCCGGACTCTGGAGGAGAGCTGCGACGCCGTCCTGGCCGCGCTGGTCACCGACGGCACCGAGGACGACATCGCGATGATCATGGCCAGGGTGCTGCCGCTGCCCTCCGACCGGATCGCCACCCTGCCGCTCAGCGGCGGCGGCCGGGTGCCCGGCAAGGCCCGCCGCTTCACCCGCGCCACCCTGGAGGCCTGGGGCCTGGCCGCGCTCACCGACTACGCCGAGCTGCTGGTCAGCGAACTGGTCACCAACGCCCTGCTGCACGCCGACGCCCCGCGCCGGCTGCGGCTGTTCCGCGACCGGGTGCTCACCCTGGAGGTCTCCGACGCGGGCGGCCAGACCCCGCAGCTGCGCCCGTTCGCCGAGCAGGACGAGGGCGGGCGCGGGATGTTCCTGGTCAGCGAGCTGGCGCAGCGCTGGGGCAGCCGGCTCACCCGGGACGGCAAGGTGGTCTGGGCCGAGCTGGAGCTGCCGTTCGGGGCCAAGTAGGCCCCGGGGGCGGAGCAGTGCGACCGGAACGGCTGTTCTCCTGACCGGAACGGCCGTTCTCGCCAGGAGAACGGCCGTTCCGGCCTCGCGGGGGGCTGCCTCGCGGAGGGAGTACCGCACCGGGAGCCGGTCAGGCGCGCACGTCCTCCGCGGCCTTGACCTCGGTCGTCCGGGCCGCCGGGCCCGGCTCGGACAGCCCGCGCAGCAGCCGCCAGGCCAGCACGGCCGCGCCGACCAGCAGCGCGGCGGCCAGCAGCCCGGCGGTGTTCATGCCGCTGACGAAGACCTCCTTGGCGCTCGCCAGCAGCGGCTGCGCCACCTCCGACGGCAGGCCGTGCGCGGTCTCGACGGCCGCGCCCAGCGACTCGCCGGCCCGGGCCGCCGCGGC
This sequence comes from Kitasatospora sp. NPDC056446, assembly GCF_042796115.1. NCBI lineage: Bacteria > Bacillati > Actinomycetota > Actinomycetes > Kitasatosporales > Streptomycetaceae > Kitasatospora > Kitasatospora sp. NPDC056446. The sequence goes on from NZ_JBHTRF010000015.1 coordinate 27,757, forward strand.
CGGGTCCGTCCCGGCCGGGACGACCAGCCCGTTCGCGTAGATCGAGCCGACCACCGAGCCGACCAGCGCGATGCCGAGCGCGGTGCCCAGCTCGTAGGCCGTCTCGGAGACCGCGGAGGCGGCCCCGGCCTTGTCGGCGGGCGCGGCGGTCAGCACCAGGTCGGCGCCGAGCGTGTAGACCACGCCCTCGGCCGTGCCCACCAGCAGGAAGGAGGCGGCGAGCAGCAGGTAGGTGGTGTCCTGGCCCAGCCAGCCGAGCGCGCCGACGCCCAGGCCCATCGCCAGCAGGCAGGCCGAGAGCGCCTTGCGGGCGCCGAAGCGCCGGGCCACCCGGGCGGTCAGCAGACCGCCGGCCACCGAGCCGGCGAAGGCCGGCAGCTCGGCCAGGCCCGCCTGGAGCGGCTGGTAGCCGCGGACCAGCTGGAGGTACTGCGAGACCACGAAGATCACGCCGGACAGGCCGACCAGGGAGATCAGCGAGGCCGAGACCGCCGCCGTGAACCGGCGGTCGCGGAACAGCCGGACGTCGAGCAGCGGGGTCTCCAGCCGCAGCTGGCGGCGGACGAAGACGGTGAGCGCACCGGCGCCCAGCAGGAAGGTGACCGGGACGTCCCAGCGGCCCACGCCGTGCGCGGCGGCCTCCTTGACGGCGTACACCGCGCCGATCACGCCGGCCATCGACAGGACGACGCTCAGCACGTCCCAGCGGCCCGGCTTCGGGTCCTTGGACTCCGGCAGCAGCCAGTAGCCGAAGCCCAGCAGCAGGAGCAGCACCGGGATGTTCAGCAGGAACACCGAGCCCCACCAGAAGTGCTCCAGCAGCACCCCGCCGACGACCGGCCCGAGCGCGGCGCCGGCGGTGGCGGCCGCACCCCAGATGCCGATCGCGGTGGCCCGCTCCCGGTCGTCCGGGAAGAGGCTGCGGATCAGCGACAGGGTGGACGGCATGATCGTCGCCCCGGCCACGCCGAGCAGCGCGCGGGCCAGGATCAGCCAGCCCGCGCTCGGCGCGTAGGCGGCCAGCAGCGAGGCGGCGCCGAAGGCGGTGGCCCCGGCCAGCAGCAGCCGCTTGCGGCCGATCCGGTCGCTCAGCGCGCCCATGCTGACCAGCAGGCCGGCCAGGACGAAGGAGTAGGAGTCGCCGATCCAGAGCAGCTGGGTGCCGCTGGGCCGCAGCGTCTCGCTGATCGACGGGATGGCGAGGGAGAGGACGGTCGCGTCGAGGGCGACCACGGTGACGGCCAGGACGAGGACGGCGAGGCCGGTCCAGCGCTGGCGGGCGGTCAGGGGCGTGTTCATGGTGTATCGGTGTCCGGCCTGGGGTCGGTGGTGCTGGGGTCCGCGGTGGTGCGGGTGTCGGCAGGGGGAGTGTCGGCGGCGACGGGGGCGTCCGGTCTGCGCAGTGCGCCCCCGAGGAAGAGCTCGGCGAGCGAGAAGGCGGCGTCGCGCGGGGCGAGCCGGCCGTCCTGGATGGACCAGCCGACGCCGGCCACCAGGTCGAAGAACGCCTCGCTCAGCCAGGCGGCGCTCAGCTCGATGCGGAACACGCCCTGCTGCTGGCCGCGCAGGAAGAGCGCGTGCAGCCGGGCGATCTGGAGCTCCCAGAGGTCGTTGATGTCCTCGTTCTCGTAGAGCTGGTTCTCGCCGGCCAGGAAGGCGCAGAGCATGGCGTCCGGGACGGAGGCGTCGACCAGGCGGCGCAGCGCGGCCCCGGCGTCGCCCTCCTCGACCCCGGCGGTGTCCAGCGCGGCGGCGAACCGGCGCAGGCCGAGCAGGCCGACCTCGCGGATCAGCGCGTCACGGCCCGGGAAGAGCCGGTGCAGCGTGGCGCGGCTGATGCCGGCGGCGCGGGCGATCTCGTCCAGGTGCGCGGTCGGGCGGCGGGACAGCACGCCGACGGCGGCTTCGAGGACGGTGTCGCGGTCGGTGGCCATGAGCCTAGGTTACGCCACTTGAGACACTGGTGTCTCAGAATTATTTTTCGAGTCTCAAATGAATCGCCGACCATCGGGGATCGGACAGCAGAAAACCGGGGACGGTGGGTACCGTCCCCGGTCGGGGTGCCGCTGTGGAGCGTCCGGGGCCCGTCGGGCCCGGTCAGCTCTGGTTGTAGAAGCCGGTCTCGTCCAGCGGGCGGTCGATCACCATGACCTCGACGTCCGCCGGGGTGAGCAGGAAGACCCGCCGGGCGATCCGCTCGATGCCGCCCTGGGTGCCGAAGATCAGCCCGGAGGCGAAGTCGACCATGCGCTTGGCCTCCGCCTCCTGCATCTCGGTCAGGTCCATGACCACCGGGATGCTCGCCCGGATGTGCTCACCGACCGTTCGCGCCGCCTCGAAGCCCGTCGGCCGCAGGGAGACGATCTTCGCGGGGGCGGGGGAGGACGGCACCGTCTCCTGATCGACCCACTCGTCGTCGTACACCGCGGCCGGGTAGTTCCCCGAGGGCATCAGCCACCCGTTGTGGTGCTCGTCGCGAAGTGCTCCCATGTGCCGCGCCTCCCTGCCTCGTCCCGTCCTGGTCCCCCGGGGTCGCGTGCCGTTCTTGACACGTCATCCACTCGTCGGAACTGTCCGAGTATCGCACTGTTCACCGGTCCCGTGCCCGCTCGCGACCCCCGTACGAGTCGTGCCGCGCCGGAAACCCGGGCGGACCCGGGCAAAGAGAGCAGACGCGGCGGAGCTCCGTACGGTTGCGCGCGTAGACCATATCGGTCGCGGTCACCGCGTAATTGACCTTCTGTCAACAATGCGGAAACGATTTCACCCGGCGATTCACTCGCCGGTCGCGCCGTCCACCGATTCGCGCAGAAGATCGGCGTGGCCGTTGTGTCGCGCGTACTCCTCGACCATGTGGGCGAGGATCCAGCGGAGCGTCACTTCCCGGCCGCGACGCGGCCGCTTGCCGACGGTGTCGAGCGGCAGGCCGGCGCAGGCGCGGCGGGCGGCCTCGATCTCGGCGCGCCAGACGGCGAAGTCGGCGGCGACGTCGGCGGTGTCGACGTTGCCGAAGTCGCCGTCCGGGTCGGCCTTCGTCCAGTAGCGCCCGGTGTCGAACTCCTCGCCGAGCAGGATGCCCTGGAACCAGTACCGCTCGACCTCGGCCATGTGCCGGACCAGCCCGAGCAGCGAGAGGGCCGACGGCGGGACGGAGCGCAGCCGCAGCTGGTCGTCGGTCAGCCCCTCGCACTTGAGGGCCAGGGTGGCGCGGTGGTAGTCGAGGAAGGCGGTGAGGGTGGCGGTCTCGTCGACGGCCATCGGCGGGTCGACCCGCGGGTCCGGTTCGGTCATACCGGCCATCCTGGCGCCCGCCGCCGGGCGGGCGCGAGCGATTTTGACCGGGCGCTCCCGGCCGGGGCGCTCCTGGTCGGGGCGCTCCTGGTCGGGGCGCTCCTGGCTGGGGGCGCCCCCCCGGGTTCAGGCGGCGGTCGCCCGGCGGCGGGACCTGGCCGCCCGCCAGAGCCCGGCCAGGGTGCCCAGGCCCAGCAGCACGATCACGCCCGCCGACAGCAGGAACGCCACCGAACCCGGCTCGCCCGCGCTGGCGGCCGCCGTCACGTACACCGCCGTCGTCGGCACCACGCCGATCGCGGTGGCGGACAGGAACGGCCAGAAGCGGACGCCGGAGAAGGCGGCGCCGTAGTTGCCCGCCTGGAACGGCATCCCGGGCAGCAGCCGCAGCAGCAGCACGCTGCGGAACCCCTGCTCGGTGAACCGCCGGTCCAGGGCGCCGAGCACCTTCCCGTGCAGGTACGGGCGCAGCGCGTCCCGCCCGAGCCCGCGGCCGAGGCCGAAGGCCATGGCGGCCCCCGCGGTGGTGCCGAGGACCGCCAGCGCGGTGCCCTGCTGGATGCCGAGCAGCAGCCCGGCCGCCGCGTTCAGCGCCGGCCGGGGCACGAACGCGAGCGTCCCCACCGCGTACACCAGGGCGAACAGGGGGCCGAACCAGTAGCCGGGCATCCGGTCGGCCAGTCCGCCGGTCAGCAGCTCGGTCGGGTTCCACAGCAGCAGCGACCCGGCCGCCGCGCCGAGCAGCGCGACCAGCAGCGCGAACCGCCACCAGGGCGAACGCGGTGCGGCGGGGGGTGCGGGGGCGGCATCGGGCTCGGACACCCGGCCGAGCCTAGCGCCTCCCCCTTGCTCCGGGGCCGGGGGCTACCAGGGCACCGGGTTGATGTACGGGTCGTAGCGCCAGTGCTGGTTGCCGCCGCTGTTCCAGCCCCACTGGACCACGGCCGTCCCGTCCGCCGGGTTCGCGCCGTACAGGTCCAGTTGCAGCCCGCTGTTCGCGTTCCGGTAGGAGTGGGTGTAGGCGTGGTGGCCGTCGCCGTCGAAAAGCCAGTCCTGGTTGCTGCCGCCGTTGCAGGTCCACTGGTCGGCCTGGGTGCCCCAGGTGGTGCTGAAGCCGGGGATCTCCAGGCAGCGGCCGCTGTGGACGTTGACGATCGTCAGGCCCGGTCCGTTGGTCCACTTCTGGTTGTCGCCGCCGGTGCAGGTCCACTGGCGGACGGGCGCGCCGTTGTCGGTGCGCCAGTCGGCGACCTCCAGGCACTTGTCGGTGGCGGCGTTGACGATCTGGTAGACGCCGGCCTGGTAGGCGGAGGCGGACGGTGCGGGGAGCACCGTCGCGAGGGCGGTGGCGAGCCCGACGGCGGCGGTGGCGAGCAGGCGGCGGGTCGCGGTGGGCGGGACGGTCGCGCGGTGCGGGGCGGGTGCGGTGGTCATGGTTCCCCCTAGGACGGGTGGGTCCGGGCGGTGCCGGACGGTGGGATCAGCCGACGGAGGTCCGGTAGTGCCAGCGCTGGTTGTCGGTGCCCTTGTCCTCCCACTGGATGACCGGGGTGCCGTCGGCGGTGCCGCCGCCGTAGACGTCGAGGGCGAGTCGGCTGGCGTAGTTCACCAGGGTGAAGTCGGTGGTGCCGGGGACGTAGGTCTGGCGCCACTTCTGGTTGGCGTCCGGGCCGCACTCCCACTGGTCGGCGTAGGTGCCCCAGACGGTGCTGGCACCGGGGATGTCGAGGCACATGCCGCTGTGGACGTTGATGAGCTGGCCGTTCTGGCTCCAGATCCACTTCTGGTTGTCGCCGCCGGTGCAGGTCCACTGGCGGGCCGGCGCGCCGCCCTCGGTGCGCCAGTCGGCGATCTCCAGGCACTTGCCGGTGGCGGCGTTGACGATCTGCCGCTGGATGCCGGCGTTGGGCGGCAGGTCGGCGTGGGCCGGGGCCGCGGTGGTGAGGGCGAGGGTGCCGGCGGCGGCGAGGGCGCCGGCGGTGGCTCGGAGGCGGTGGGCGGTGGGCGTGGTCACGGGTCCCCCTGGGGTCGAGGTCGAGGTCGAGGTCGCGGTCGGTGGCGGCAGGGGCCGGGCCCGGGCGGGACGCGCCGGGCCCGGCGGTGGGGTCAGAGCCCCGGTGGGGCCAGGGCCCCGGCGTGGCTAGCGCCACGGCGGGTCGTAGCGCCAGGACTGGTTGGGCGCCGACTGGGTGGGCTGCCACTGGATGACCGCCGCGCCGTCGGCGGTGCTGGCGCCGTTGACGTCGAGGAAGAGCCGGCTGGCGTTGTTCTCCAGCGCGAAGTAGGCCGAGCGCGGCGGGATGATCATCAGCCACTGCTGGTTCGTCCCGCCGTCGCAGGTCCACTGGTCGGCCTGGGTGCCCCACACTGTGCTGTAGCCGGGGATGTCGAGGCACTTGCCGCTGTGGACGTTGACGAGCCGGCCGTCCCCGCCCCAGATCCACTGCTGGTTGGCGCCACCGGTGCAGGTCCACTGGCGGACGGGCGCGCCGTCGTCGGTGCGCCAGTCGGCGACCTCCAGGCACTTGTTGGTGGCCCCGTTCACGAACTCCCGGGGGATTCCATCGGAGCCGGGAATGACCGTGTCGGCGTGGGCCGGGGCGGCCAGGGCGAGCGCCAGGGCGCCCGCGGCGGCGAGCGCGCCGGCGGTGGTTCGGAGACGGCTTCGGTCGGGTGCTGCGGCCATGGGTTCCCCCTGGGGTGTGGCGATGACGGTCGAACGAGTGTTCGATCGACGGAACGGCGGCGGGCAGTGGTCGACGCGGTCCGGCGAGGGGACCCGGCAGGAGAAGCCAGGGCTCCCGGGCCGCGACGGAGTGTTCGACGGACGAGGGTTCGAAGAAGTTGTGCGGTGAGCCGGGGAAAGTGAAGAAGTCGTAAGGGGGTCCCGGTGCGGTGGGTGCCGCGCCGGACGCGGGCGCACGGGAACCGCCGGGCGCGGCTGCGCCCGGCGGTCGGTGGTGCCGGTGGTTGCGGTGGTGCCGGTGGCTCCGGGGAGTTTCCTCCGGAGCCACCGGTCAGCGTGTGGAGAGGTCCTTCCCGGCGGAGCCCGCGGACTCGGGAGCGGTCACGGTCCCGGCGGTGGAACCCCGTTCGGCCAGCCGCAGCGCACCGGCGCTCAGCAGCAGGGCGAAGGTGAGCGCGGTGACCAGCCCGAAGGAGACGGTCAGCGAGGTGGCCTGGGCGAGGGCGCCGATGACGGCGGGGGCGACGAGGCCGGAGGTGTAGGTGACGGTGGCGACGCCCGCGATGGCCTGGCTGGCGTTGGTGCCGATCCGGCCGGCGGCGGCGAAGGCGAGCGGCACGATGACCGCGATGCCGATGCCGATGAGCGCGAAGCCGGGGATGGCCAGCGCGGGGCTGTCGGCGGCGACCACCAGCAGGCCGCCGGCGGTGGCGACGGCGCCGCCGAGGCGGGTGGTGCGGACGGCGCCGAGGCGGCGGATCGCGGCGTCCCCGGCGAGGCGGCTGACCGCCATGGTGAGCGAGAACGCGGTGTAGGAGGCGGCCGCGACGGTGGCCGAGGCGCCGGTGACGTCCCGCAGGTAGATGCCGCTCCAGTCCATCGACGCGCCCTCGGCGAAGACGGCGCAGAAGCCGACCAGCCCGATGACCAGCGAGCTGCGCGGCGGCAGCGCGAACCGCGGCGGCTCCTCCGCGCCCTCGTGCGCCCGCAGGTCGGGCAGGGCCCGGCAGACCGGCTGGGCGAGGACGAGCAGGACCAGGGCGGTGACGGCCAGCTGGAGCCGGGCGTCGAGGTCGAGGTGGGCGGCGAGGATGCCGAAGCCGGAGGCGACCAGGCCGCCGGCGCTCCACATCCCGTGCAGGCCGGACATGATCGAGCGGCCCAGCCGTTCCTCGATCTCCACGCCCTGCGCGTTCATCGCGACGTCCGCCATCCCGGCCGTGGCGCCGTACACCAGCAGCACCCCGCACAGCACCGGCAGCGAGGGGGCGAGCGCGGGGAGGGCCAGGGCCAGGCACCACAGGGCGATCAGTCCGCGGACGGCGGCCCGCCCGCCGTAGCGGTGGACGAAGCGGCCGGCCAGCGGCATCGCGAGGGAGGAGCCGACGGCGGGCATGACCAGGGCCAGCCCGAGCTGGCCGGCGGACAGGTCGAGGCGGTCGTGGATCCACGGGATGCGGGTGACGAAGCTGCCGCTGACGGCGCCGTGGACGGCGAAGACCAGGGCGATGCCGGCCCTGGCCCGGCGCGGTGAGGCCAGCGGTTCCGGCGGCGGTGCGGTGGTGCGGTTCATCGGCGTTCCCTCCCGGTCGCGCGGCGCGGCGCGACAGTGCCCTGTGGGTGGCCTTGCCGGTAGTCAAGCGCAGTCGGGTGCGATTGGACCGGCCCGCGGCGGAGGCGGTTGTCCGGCGGACGGTTCGATAAACTATCAGGAAGGGACCCTGATAGAAACACTCTGGAAGGATGGACGGCCATGACCACCGCGCGTACGGCCACGCCGAGCACGGCCCGGGCGATCAACGACCGGCTGGCGCTCAACCTCCTGCTCGAACAGGGACCCCTGACCGCGACCGAGCTGCGCGACCTCACCGGCCTGTCCCGGCCGACCGTCGCCGACCTGCTCGACCGCCTCCAGCGCACCGGCCTGGTGGCCCTGGCCGGCGAGCGCGGCGAACAGCGGCGCGGCCCCAACGCCAGGGTCTACGCACTCGTCGCCTCCCGCGCGCACATCGCCGCCTTCGACGTCCGCTCCGGCGGCGTCAGCCTGGTCGTCGCCGACCTCGCCGGACGCGGCCTGGCCGCCGCCGACGTCCCGGTCGAGGGCGGCGGCCGGCCCGGCACCGCCGCGGCGATCACCGCCACCCTGCTGGAGACCGCGCGCGGCGCCGGCGTCGAACGGCTGCACACCGTCGCGGTCGGCGCCCCCGGACTGGTCGACCCCGCCACCGGCCGGCTCCAGAGCACCGGCAAGCTCCCCGCCTGGCACGCCGAACTCCTCGCCGCGCTCCGTGAGCTGCCCGGCACCGAGGTGATCCTGGAGAACGAGGTCAACCTGGCCGGGCGGGCCGAGTACCGGGTCGGCGCCGCGCGCGACCGGGACACCTTCGTCCTGCTGTGGCTCGGCCACAGCGTCGGCGCCGCCGTCATCCTGGACGGGCGGCTGCGCCGCGGCTTCTCCGGCGGCAGCGGCGAGATCTGCTTCCTGCCCGTCCCCGGCACCGTCGGGCTGCCCAGCGCCGACAGCTGCGAGGGCGGCTTCCACGGCCTGGTCGGCAGCGCGGCGATCTGCGCGCTGGCCCGCGCGCACGGCCTGCCCGCCGGCCCGGCCGGTGACGCCCCCGCCGCCGAGGCCGCCGTGCGCGCGGCCGTGACGGCGGTGGCGGCCGTACCGGCGGAGGCGGGCGAGAAGGGCGAAGAGGGCGAGGCGGGCGGCGCGGCCGGGCGCTTCCTGGACGAGCTGGCCGAGCGGATCGCGATCGGCGCGGCGAGCGTCTGCGTGGTGCTCGACCCCGGCTGCGTGGTGCTCGGCGGCGAGATCGGCCGGGCCGGCGGCGCCGAGCTGGCCGGCCGGGTGGAGCGCCGGCTGTCCCGGTTGTCCCCGCTCAGCACCGAGGTGCGGGCCGGTACGGCGGGCGGCGGCGCGGTGCTCGCCGGGGCGGTGCTGACCGCCGGGGACGCGGTGCGCCGCGACCTGTTCGGCGAGCCGTAGGCCCTGACTTTCGGGCCTGGCCCGCTCGGCTTTCCCGTCGCCGCCCCCGGTACGGCAGGATGGCGGCGGGGACGCGCACCGCGGACACCCCCGTCCCTCGAACCACCGTCAGGAGTCGAACATGGGCCAGGCCGAGGCACCGGTCAACCCGTACCGGATCGGCGAGGCCGCGGCGCTGCTCGGCGTCAGCGCGGACACCATGCGGCGCTGGGTGGACGCCGGGAAGGTCGCGGCCGTCCGGGACGAGCACGGGCACCGGATCATCCCCGGCGCCGAACTCGCCGCCTTCGCCCGGGAGCTGGCCCGGCCGGAGAGCGCCGAGGCCGAGGGGCGCCCGTCCTCGGCCCGCAACCGCTTCCCGGGGATCGTCACCCATGTGGTGCTCGGCGACGTGGCCGCGCAGGTGGAGGTCCAGGCCGGGCCGTTCCGGGTGGTGTCGCTGATCAGCCGGGAGTCCGCGGAGGAGCTGGGCCTCGTCCCCGGGGCACCGGCCACGGCGGTCATCAAGTCCACCAATGTGATGATCGAACGGCGCTGACGCCCCACCGACGAGACCCGGAACCGAACGACCGGAACGGAACGAGAGGCCCGGATGCCACCGCCGCACCTGCCGACCACCACGCCGACCGCCCCCGTCCCCCGCCTTCCTGGACTGATCCGATGAGCGCCGACCGTCACCCTGCCGACCGTATCCCCGCCGACCGTCACCCCGCCGACCGTCACCCCGCCGACCGTATCCCCGCCGACCGCCGTCCGGTGCTGGCCGTCGCCCACCGCGGCGACCCGTACCGGTACCGCGAGAACACCCTGCCCTCCGTCGAGTCCGCGCTCGCCGCCGGGGCCGACGCCGTCGAGGTGGACGTCCGGCTCACCCGCGACCGGGTGCCCGTGCTGTTGCACGACAGCACCCTGGAGCGGCTCTGGGGCGACCCGCGCCCGATCGACCGGGTCACCGCCGGGCAGCTCGACGAACTGCGCCGGGGCCCGCTCGCCGTCCCCACGCTCGCCGAGGCGGTCAAGGCCGTCGCCGCCGTCGAGGGCCGCCGGCTGCTGATCGACCTGGACGATCCGGGGCCGGCCGCCGCCACCTGGTCCGCGGTCACCGGGCTCGGCGCCGAAGGGCTGGTCGCCTTCTGCGGCCCCGCCACCGCGATGCTCGCCGTCCGCGAGCTGACCCCGGACGCCGAGATCGCGCTCACCTGGAAGCAGCCGCGGCTGCCCGTCCGCGCCCTCCTCGACGACCTGCGCCCGCGCTACCTCAACCCGCCGTTCGGCCTGGTCACCCCCGAGTTCACCGCCGCCGCGGCGGACGCCGGGCTCGCCGTCTCCACCTGGACCGCCGACCTGCGCCGCACCATGCGCCGGCTGCGGGACACCGGGGTCGCCTCGATCACCACCAACCGGATCGGCGTCCTGTGCTCGGTGCTGGACGGCCACCGGTGACGGAGCCCGGCCGGTGACGCCGCCCGTCCTGGGACAGCGGGCGCTCGGCCGCGCCCTGCTGGCCCGTCAGCACCTGCTCGCCCGCACCCGCCTGGAGCCCGCCGCGCTGATCCACCACCTCGGCGGCCTCCAGGCCCAGGCCGCGCCCCAGCCGCCCTACCTGGGGCTGCTCGCCCGGCTCGACGGCTTCACGCCCGAGCGGCTGAGCGTCCTCCTCGAGGAACGGGCGGCGGTCCGGATCGCCCTCCAGCGCGGCACCATCCACCTGGTCACCGCCGAGGACTGCCTGACGCTGCGCCCACTGCTCCAGCCCGTACTGGACCGGGCGCTGCGCACCACCTACGGCGGACGGCTCGCCGGGCTGGACCTCGACGCACTGGCGGCCGAGGCCCGGGCCCTGGTCGAGGAGGAGCCGCGCACCTTCCAGCAGCTCGGCGCGCTGCTCGCCGCGGCCCGCCCGGACCGCGACCCGGCCGCGCTCGCCCAGGCCGCCCGCTGCCGGCTTCCGCTGGTGCAGGTGCCGCCGCGCGGCCTGTGGGGGCGTGGCGGCCCGGCCGCGCACACCACCGCCGAGGCCTGGCTCGGCCGCCCGCTCGACCCGGCGCCCGCGGCCGACGGCCTGGTCCTGCGCTACCTCGCGGCCTTCGGCCCGGCCACCGTCGCCGACCTGCAGAAATGGTGCGGGCTCAGCCGGCTCGGCCCGGTGCTGGGGCGGCTCGCGCCCCGGCTGCTGACCTTCCGGGACGAGCGGGGCCGGCCGCTGTACGACCTGCCGGAGGCGCCCCGGCCGGACGAGTCCGTGCCGGCGCCGGTGCGGCTGGTCGCGCCGTTCGACAACCTGCTGCTCTCGCACGCGGACCGCACCCGGGTGCTGCCCGAGGAGTACCGGGGGCGGGTCATGTCGCAGAACGGGATCGTGCTCGGGACGCTGCTGGTCGACGGGCTGGTGGCCGGCGTCTGGCGGCTGACGGACGAACGGGAGGTCGTAGTCAGGCCGTTCGCGCCGCTGCGGCGGGCCGACCGGCAGGCGGCGGAGGCCGAGGCGGAGCGGGTGCTGGCCTTCGCCCGCGCCGGCGCGGGCGGGTCGGTGCGGATCGAGGCGGCGGGGTAGGGCGGGTCCGGCACCTCGCGTCGGACCGGGGCGCCCGGCGGGAGCGCCGGGCCCGCCCGCTGAGCCGTTCGGGTGTTTGGCGGTGACTCGACGGGCGCGTCGTCGGACGCTCTGCTGAGCTGGGGCGGTTCGGACCCGACGACCCCCGGCGGAGGTGACCGTGTCGGTGGAGCGCCCGCCCGGCGGACAGGCCGACCAGCGCAGGCCGTACGAGATGCTGCCGCCCGCGCTGCGGCAGACGGCGGCCTGGTCGGCGGCGGTGATCCTGCTGATCGCCGTGGCCTCGCTGGCGGTCTTCGCCCTGGTCGAGCTGCGGGCGGCGACGGTGCCGATCGTCCTCGCGCTGCTCGGGGCCTCGCTGCTGTACCCGGTGGTGCCGTGGCTGGTGCGGCGGGGGGTGAGCCGGAGCCTGGCGGCGGGGCTGACCTGCGCGGTGCTGGTGGTCGCGGTCGCCGGGGTGATCGCGCTGCTGGTCAACTCCCTGGTGCACAGCGCCCCGCAGATCGCCACCTCGCTGCAGGAGGCCGGGCAGCGGCTGGCCGACTGGCTGGGGCCGGTCGGGGTGAAGATCCGGCACGCCCTGGACAACGCCAAGGGTGAGACGAACTCGCTGGTCTCGATGCTGACGAGCGGCGTGCTGTCCGGGCTCGGCCTGCTCACCCAGCTGATCACCGGAGGGGTGCTGGCCCTCGCCCTGGTCTTCTTCTTCCTCCGGGACGGCCACCGCACCGGCGACGCCATCCGCTCCTACCTGCCCGGGCGCAGCGCCGAGACCGTCATCGCCTGCCTGGAGCGGGCCTTCGACGGGATGGCCGGCTTCATGCGCGGCACCACCCTGATCGCCCTGATCGACGCGGGCTTCATCACCATCGGCCTGATCGCGCTGGGCGTGCCCGGGGCGCCCGGCCTCGGCGCGCTGGTCTTCATGGGCGCCTACATCCCCTTCGTCGGTGCCTTCCTGTCCGGCACCGTCGCCGTCCTGGTCGCCTTGGCGGACGGCGGCCTCGGTACGGCCCTGTGGGCCCTCGGGGTGGTGCTCACCGTGCAGATGATCGAGGGGAACATCCTGCAGCCGGTGATCCAGAGCCGCACGGTCGAGCTGCACCCGGCCACCATCATGGTCGCCGTGGTGGCCGGTTCGGGTATCGCCGGGATCATCGGGGCCCTGCTCGCCGTCCCGGTCTGCGCGGCGGGCATGGGCGTCGTCTCGGTGCTGCGCGGTGTGCCGGGGCGCGGTGCGTAAAGCGCTTGTCGGGGTCCGGGCGGGCATGGCAGCATCACTAATGCGAAATTAGTCGCAATAGCGCCGGGGAGGGTGTGCGTGGAACTGTTCGACGTGGCCGACGGGGAAGCGGGCCCGTACGGGGTCGCCCTGGCGGCCGACGGGAGCGTCTGGTTCACCCTGGTGCACGCCGGGGAGGTCGGACGGCTGGCCGCCGACGGGACGGTCCGGCGCTTCGGGCTCGGGGCGCCGCGGTGCGGCCCCGCGGTGATCACGGCCGGGCCGGACGGGGCGATGTGGTTCAGCCGGATGCGGGACCACCGGATCGGGCGGATCGACGCCGACGGGACGGCGCGCTCGTACCCGCTGCCGACCGCGGACGCCGGGCCGTACGGGATCGCCGCCGGGCCGGACGGGGCGCTCTGGTTCACCGAGCTCAACGCGGACCGGGTCGGGCGGATCACCGTGGACGGGGAGGTGACGGAGTACCCGCTGCCGGTCGCCGGGGCCTTCCCCTCGCTGATCACGGCCGGGCCGGACGGCGCCCTGTGGTGCACGCTCAACCAGGCGGACGCCGTCGCCCGGGTCACCGTCGACGGGGAGGCGACCGTCCACCGGCTGCCGACCGGCGGCACCGCGCCGGTCGGGATCACCGCCGGGGCCGACGGCGCGCTCTGGTACGTCGGCATCGGCGGCGGACTGGTCGGGCGGATCACCCCGGACGGCGCGGTGACCGAGTACCCGCTCGCCGACCGGGCGGCCCGGCCGCACGCGATCGCGGCCGGGCCGGACGGCCGGCTCTGGTTCACCGAGTGGGGCGCCGGCCGGATCGGCGTGCTCACCCCGGACGGACGGCTCGACGGGTACCCCGTCCCCGGCGGGGGCGCCGAGCCGCACGGCATCGCGGTCGCCCCGGACGGCACGGTGTACGCGGCGCTGGAGCGCGGCCAGATCGCCCGGCTGGGCGCTCAGGGCTGACGGCGCAGCAGCTCCTCCAGGTCGGCCAGCAGGCCGAGGGCGGCGGCCCGGTCGGGCACCGGCTCCGGCGCGGGGGAGCGCTCGGCGATCCGGAGGGCGGCGGCGGCCTGTCGGGCGAACATCGCCAGCAGGTCCAGCTCGGGCAGGCTGGCCCGGGCCTGCGGGGCCGGGTCGAGGACCTCCAGGACGCCGAGCACCCGGCTGCCGTGGGTGAGCGGCGCGGCCATCAGGGCGTCCGGGACGTACGCGGTGGACTCGGCGAAGTCCCGGTCGAAGGTGCGGTTCGCACCCAGGTCGTCGACCACCATCGGCTCGCCCGAGGCGGCGACCCAGCCCGCGATGCCCTGCCCGGCCGGGAAGCGGCGGCCGACCAGGGACTCCTCGCCGCGCCCGGAGACGGCCTGGAAGACCAGCTCCCCGGCGGCCTCGTCGAGCAGGCAGACCGAGCCGGCCTGGGCGCCGAAGATCGCCCGGGCGACGTCCACCACGGACTGCAGCAGCTCGCGGGCCAGCGGGTCGACGGCGGGGTCAGTGCTGAGGGTCATCGGGCGCCTCCGGGGTGGGGGTGGTCGGGACCTGGACGTTGGCCGCGGTGAGGTAGAGCGCGCTCTTCAGCTGGAAGATGGTCAGCAACGGCCGCCGGGACAGGATGCGGGCGCAGAGCCCGGCCACGTACGGGGTGGCGAAGCTGTTGCCGGTGGTGCGGATGGTGGTGCCGCCGAGCCAGGGCACCCGGACGTTCTGGCCGGGGGCGAAGAACTCGACCGGCGGCGTCGGGTTGTACAGGTGCAGCTCCTGGTCGTCCTCCTGGTGGCTGCCCACCGAGATGACCGAGGAGAACCGCCAGGGGTAGCTCTCCACCGGGGTGTTGTGGGCGGAGGCGACGATCGCGGTGCGGCCGAAGAAGGCGTCGTCGGCGATCGAGTGCAGCTCCTCCAGGAAGCGGGTCCGGGTGGTGGAGAGGCTGAGGTTGATCACGTCGAAGCCCTGCCGCACGGCCCAGCGCAGCCCGGCGATCAGCATGTCGCCGGTGCCGGTGAAGCGTTCGCCCAGCACCCGGACGCTGTAGAGCTCGCAGTCCGGGGCGGTGCGGCGGATGATGCCGGCGCAGGCGGTGCCGTGGCCGCAGGTGTCGCCGGCGCTGTCCGGGCGGACGGTCAGCTCCCGGGTCGCCGGGTCCCTGACCACCGCCCAGGAGCCCTGCAGCGGGCCGACCAGCGGGTGGTCGGGCTCGATGCCGGAGTCGACCACGCAGACCCGTACGCCCTTGCCGGTGCCCCCGGAGTCGGGCCCGACGGCGTCGGCGAGCACCGGGAGGTCGGCGGGGCCGCGGTCGCGCAGGCTCCAGGTGAGGTCGGCCGCACCGCTCATCGGGTGCCCCCGAGCCGCTCGGCCCGCCGCACGCCGGGCAGGTGGCCCTTGGCGGCGAAGCGGTCCCGGGCGGTCGCGGCGGCCTCGGCCGCCTCGGCGGGGCGGTCGAGCAGCAGCAGGGCGTGCGCGCGGTCGAGCGCGGTCAGCGCCTGGAGCAGCAGCGACTCGGTGGCCTCGGCGGCGCGCAGGGCGGCCGCGGTCAGGTCCAGCGCCGGCGCGCGCTCGCCCCGGGCGGCGGCGAGCCGGCCGCGCAGCGCGTCCAGCTCGACCGCGAGCACCGGCGGCAGCGCGGCGGCGGCGTCCGCGCCGTCCAGGTGCCGGGCGGCCTGGGCCGGGCGGTCGGTGTCCAGCAGGACCCGGGCGGTGGTGAGGGCCAGCCGGGGCAGCGGGGCGGCGCTGCCCTGGTGCCGGGCGATCTCGGCGGCGTCGGCCAGCAGGTCCAGGGCCTGGCCGGACTGGCCGGTGGCGGCCGCGGCCTGGGCGGTCAGCGCCGGCAGCGCGACCATCGCCTCGGCCAGCGACAGCTCCCCGGCCAGTCCGTTGGCCTCGGCGAGCAGCAGCTCGGCCTCCTCGGGGCGGTCGCGCAGGGCCAGCAGGACGGCCAGCGGGCCGTTCAGCGCGACCCGGACGGTCCGGCGGCCGGCGCCGTGCTCGGCGAGCAGGGCCCGCAGCCGGAAGGTGGCGTTGGGGACGGGCTCGGGGCCGGCCAGCAGCGAGGCGGCCAGGGCGGCCAGCACGGCCGCCCGGTCCAGTTCGGCGTCGGTGCGCGAGACATGGCCGAGCGCCTGGTCCAGCAGCCGCTCCGTCTCGGTGTGCCGGCCGGCCAGCAGGTGCTCCTCGGCCAGCCGCAGCAGGGCGCGGGCCCGGCCGAGCTCGTCCCCGCTGTCCGTGAACAGCGGCAGGACGGCGCGGGCGGTGGCGGCGGGCTGGTCCTGGCCGGGCGGCAGGCCGCGGGCGGCGAGGGCGAGCCGGGCGTGCGCGGCGTCCAGCGGGTCGGCGGCCCCGTCGCGGACCTGGGCGAGCACGGGCAGGGCCTCGTCGGCGCGGCCGAGCGCCAGCCGGGCCTCGCCGAGGCGGCGCAGCACGGGGCCGGCGGCGCGCTCGTTGGGGTAGTGCAGCCGGACGGCGCGCTCCAGCAGGTCGGTGGCGGCGGGCAGGTCGGCGCGGGCCAGGGTGCGGGCCCCGGCGGCGCCGAGGGCGGCGGCCGCGCGGGTGCGCAGGGTGTCGGTGCGGGCGTCCAGCAGGCCCAGTTCGAGCCGGTAGCGGTGGGCGCGCTCCAGGTGGCCGCCGACGGCGGCGGGCCCGGCGGAGCGGACGGCCGGCAGGTCGGCGGCGCGCTCGTGGCGCTCGGCGCGGGCCCGCTTGGACATCGACTGGTAGACCGACTCCTGGACGAGGCCACTGCTGAACCGGTAGCCGAGGCCGGCCGGTTCGACCAGGCGGCGCTCGGCCAGCCGGGCCAGCGCGGCGTGCAGCCGGGGCGGGGTGGTGTCGCCGGCGGCGGGCGGGCCGACCGGCAGGCCGTCGATCGGGCCGGTGAAGACGTCGTCCTCGGGATCGGCGAAGGCGTCCTGGTCGGCGCCGCCGTGGGCGAGTTCGGCCAGTTCGGCGGCGGTGAAGGCACGGCCGAGGACGGCGGCGAGGTCCAGCGTGGCGCGCTCGTCGCGCTCCAGCCCGTCGATCTGGGCGCTGAGCAGCGCCCGTCCGGTGGGCGGGAGTTCGTCGGCCAGGGCGGGGCCCTCGGCCTCGGTGAGCGCGGCCAGCAGCTCCTCCAGGTGCAGCGGGTTGCCCTCGGCGCGCTCCAGCAGTCGGGTGGGCACCGTGTCCTGGTGGGCGCTCAGCTCGGTCAACTGGGCGGCCAGCAGCGCGGACTCGTCCCAGGACAGGCCGCCGACCGGCAGCACCGGCAGTGCCGGGCGCAGGGCCGGCAGCTCGGGGCGGGCCAGGCAGAGCAGCAGCACCGGGGCGGTGCCGAGCGCGGTGGTCAGCCACTCGGCGGCGTCCAGCAGGGCCGGGCCGGCCCACTGGCAGTCGTCCAGGACGAGCACGGCGGGGCGCTCCACGGTGCGTCCGCGCAGGATCGCGGCCAGCAGCTCCAGCGACTGCCCGGTGCCCAGGCCCGGCGCGGTCGCCTCGTCCAGCCGGGCCAGCGCCTCGGCCGGGGCCGCGCCCTCCGGGTCGTCCAGCAGGGTGCGGACGGCCTCGGCGAGCGGCGCCAGCGCGCCCTGCTCGCCGAAACTGCGGCAGCGGGCGGTGCCGCAGCGCGCCGAGCGCCGGCCCACCCGCTCGCGCCACTCGCGGACCAGGCGGGTCTTGCCGATCCCGGCCTCGCCGGCCACCAGCAGCAGTTCGGCGCCCGAGCCGCCCGCCACCCGGGCCAACGCGGCGTCCAGCCCGGCCAGTTCGCGCTCGCGGCCGACCAGCGGGACGTCGAAGCGGCGCAGCAGCTCCGGGTCGTCCTCGTCCAGGCCGACCAGGCGGTAGGCGGTCACCGGCTCGGCCTTGCCCTTGAGCCGCAGCGGGCCGACCTCGTCCACCTGGGCGGCCGGGCCGGCCGCGCGCAGGGTCTGCGGGCCGATCAGCACCTGGCCGGGGGCGGCCTGGGTCTGCAGCCGGGCGGCGATGTTCACGGTCTCGCCGGAGATCAGCGCCTGGCGCGCGGAGGCGTCCGAACCCGCCACCACCTGGCCGGTGTTGACGCCGATCCGGACGTCCAGACGGACCCCGAGGGTGGCGTCCAGCTCGGTGTTGAGGTCCTCCAGGTCCTCCAGCATGGCGAGCGCGGCGGCCAGCGCCCGGTGGGCGTCGTCCTCGCGGATCACCGGGACGCCGAAGACGGCCATCACGGCATCGCCGATGAACTTCTCCAGGGTGCCGCCGTGCGCCTCGATCCGGTGGTGCATCCGCTCGAAGTAGCGCAGGATCACCTCGCGCAGGGTCTCCGGGTCGAGCGCGCCGGACAGGGCGGTGGAGTCGACCAGGTCGCAGAAGACCACCGTGACCAGCTTGCGCTCCTCGCCGGCCAGGTCGAGGGCGGCGCCCCGGGGGGTGCCGCAGGAGGGGCAGAACTGGTCGTTCGTGGCGACGAGTTGGGCGCAGAGTGGGCAGGGCATGAGGGCCGTCCTTCGGTCGTCCTCCGCTGTGCGGGGCGTACGGGGGCGCGCGGGGCGCGGGCGTTCCGGGCCGGGGGTCCGGGGCCGGGCGGGGCTTCGGGCCAGGGTCCCGGGCGGGGCTTCGGGGCCGGTTCGGGAACGCCCTGCGATCGGTATGGCCGCAGGCCGGACGGGGTGCGGCGGCGGGGTGCGGCGGCCGGCGCGGGGCGGCGGGCGCCGTCGCAACCGTCCCGACCTGCGGCCATACCGGGCGCCAACCGGGGCCGAAGCCGTGCGCAGCCGGGGCCCGGCAGCATTCTCGGCAGGACGGGCAGCCGCCCGCTCCCACCGTAACGGACCACGTGTGGAAGGGAGTTCGACCATGGCTGAGAACATCGAGCAGAACATCGGCGAGAACGGCGAGGAGACCCCGGAGGTCGAGGCGCACGCCGCCAACGTGCTGGACCTGCAGTCGATGAAGGTCCTCTCCGAGGCCTCGGACGGCAACTGCTTCAGCCTGATCAGCTACGTCGCCGGCGCCGAGACCTCCGCCTGACCGGTACCGGTCGCCCGGCCGTGCACGGGGGTGGGCGCACCACCGCCCCCGGCCGCCGGCCGAGGAGCACGGCTTCCGGGGCGGTCCCGCCGACACGGCGGGGCCGCCCCGGCCCGATGCCACCGCCCGGCCCCGGTGTTCCACCCACCCGGAGCCCACCCCACCCCGGAGCCCATCCCACCACGGAGGACGGCCATGGAGCCCACCCCGCTCGCCCGCAACCGGGACTTCCGGCTGCTCTGGGTCGGCGGCCTACTGGCCTCGCTCGGCTCCCAACTCGCGTCGATCGCCCTGCCGTTGCTGGTCCTGCGGGAGACCGGCTCGGCCGCCCGCGCGGGCGCCATCGGCACCGTGTCGGTCGGCGCGCTGCTGCTCACCATGCTGCCCGGCGGCGTGCTCGCCGACCGGATCGAGCGGCGCCGGCTGATGCGGGTCTGCGACGTCGGCAGCCTGCTCGCGGTCACCGCCCTGGTCGTCGCCGTGCTGCGCGGACACACCCCGCTGCCCCTGGTCCTGCTGGTCGCCGCCGCCGGGGCGCTGATCTCCAGCGTCTACGGGCCCGCCACCGGCGCCCTGCTGCGCGCGGTGGTACCGCGCGAACAGGCCCGCGAGGCCTCCTCCCGGATGCAGGCGCGCGGCGCGGCGGCCCGGCTGATCGGACCGCTCGCCGGCGGCGCGCTGTTCGCCTGGCACCCGGTGCTGCCGTTCCTCGCCGAGGGCGTCGGACTGCTGCTGTCCACGATCTGCGTGGCGCTGATGCGGACCCGCTCGGTGCCCGCCGAGAAGAGCGGATCGGTGTTCAGCCGCAAGGAGTTGACCGCCGGACTGGCCTTCATCTGGCGGCAGCCCTACCTGCGGACCCTGCTGCTGATCTTCGGCCTGGGGATGAACTTCGCGTTCAGCGCGATGATGTTCGCCACCCTGGCCGTCGCCTCCGACGGCGGACACTCCGGGGTCGGCGGCGGCACGGTCGTCTCCTGCACCGCCGCCGGGGCGCTGGCCGGCGCGCTGCTCGCCCCGAGGCTCGGCGCCCGGGCCCGGGACGGCAGCCTGGTCGCGATCGCCTGCTGGGCCTCCGCGCTGACCGCCGGGGTGCTGGTGCTGACCCGGATCCCGCTGCTGATCGGCCTGCTCTGCGCGGTCTGCATGTGCCTGTCCACCGTCGCCAGCATCGGCTTCGTCTCCGGCATGCTGCTCGCCGCGCCGCCGGACCGGATCGGCCGGGTGCAGAGCGCCGCCGGGTTCCTCTCCACCCTGATCCAGCCGTTCGGCCCGCTGGTGGGCGGCACCCTGCTCGGCTCCCTCGGCGGCAGCCGCACCTTCGCCCTGCTGGCGCTCGCCATCGCGCTCTGCGCGGCCGTGGTGACCTGGGCGCCGCCGGTCCGGCGCGGACCGGCGCCGGTCCCCGCCGCCGTCTGACCCACCCCCAGGCATTCCTCGCCCCGGAAGAGGAGGCGCGCCATGGCCGGCGCCCAGGAGACCCAGCTGTACTGCCTCGCCGACCCGCTGTACTACGACACCCCCGGACGGCTGCGCGACCGGGCGAGCCGCTACGCCCTCGGGCTCGGCGAGCCCCCCGAGGGCTGGCGGCGGGAGCAGCGGGGCCTGTGGACGGTGCTGCGGCCCGAGGGCGTCCGGCTGCCGGAGCAGGGCTGGAAACTGCACGTGTCGGCCGTCGAGGACGGCGCCGAGGAGACGCTGGCCGTCGTCGCGCGGATCTGCGCCGCGCACCGCACGGCGTTCAAGTTCCAGCGCAGCGCGGCGGCGCTGCGGGTGGTGGACGGCAAGTTCACCGGGCGCGGGAGCAGCGGCAAGTTCATCACCGTCTACCCGGCCGGCGAGGAGGAGTTCGCGCTCCTGGCCGAGGAGTTGGCGCAGGCCCTGGACGGCCGCCCCGGGCCGTACGTGCTGACCGACCTGCGGATCGGCACGGCCCCGGTGTACGCCCGCTACGGGGCGTTCGTCGAACTGTGGTGCCAGGACGGGACGGGCCGCCCGGTCCCCGCGCTGCGCGACCCGGCCGGGACGCTGGTGCCCGACTCGCGCGAGCCGGTGTTCCGGCTGCCCGGGTGGGTCGAGCCGCCCGAGGTGCTGCGCCCGCACCTGGCCGCGCGGGAGGCGGCCGCCGGGGACCTGCCGTACCGGATCCTCGACGTGCTCCAGTTCTCCAACGCGGGCGGGATCTACCTGGCCGAGCGCCCGGGCACCGGCGAGCGGGTGGTGCTGCGCGAGGCCCGCCCGTACGCCGGGCTGGACGCCGCCGGGGCGGACGCGACGGCCCGGCTGCGCCGCGAGCAGTGGGCGCTGGAGCGGCTGGCCGGGCTGGACTGCGTGCCCCGGCTGCACGAGGTGCGGACGGTGTGGGAGCACACCTTCCTGGTACAGGAGCACATCGAGGGCGTCCAGCTGTTCGACGAGGCCGTCCGCCGCTACCCGCTGGTGCACCAGGACTGCACGGCCGAACAGCGCGCCGAGTACGCGCGGTGGGTCGCCGGGGTGGTCGCCGGGCTGGCGGAGGCGCTCGGCGCGCTGCACGGGCGGGGCGTGCGGTTCGGGGACCTGCACCCGGCGAACGTGGTGCTCCGGCCGGACGGCTCGGTGGTGCTGGTCGACTTCGAGTACGCGGCGCCGCTGGACGACCGGCGGGTGCCGACGGCCGGTGCGGCCGGGCTGCGGATCCCGCCCGGCCTGGACGGGGCCGAGGCGGACCGGTTCATGCTGTGGACGACCTGGCTGATGCTGCTGATGCCGGTCCTGGAACTGGCCGACCGCGACCCGGGCAAGCTGCCCGCGCTGGAGCGGCGGGCACGGGAGTGGTTCGGGCTCGGACCGGAGGAGGGGCCCGTGCGGCCGGGGACGAGGACCCTGCCGACGGAGTCGGCGAGCGAGCGGCGCGGCCGGGAGCTGCTGGGCGGGCCCGGCTGGGCCCCGGCGCGGCGCGAACTGGTCGCGGGCATCCACGCGGGCGCCACCCCGGACCGGCCGGACCGGCTCTTCCCCGGGGACGTGGCCGGGTTCGCCGACGGCGGGACGGGCGTCGCGCACGGCGCGGCCGGGGTGCTGTACGCGCTGGACCGGGCGGGCGCCGGGCGGCCGGAGGAGTACACGGACTGGCTGGTCGCGGCGATGCGCCGGCGCGGGGCCCGGCCGGGCACGGGCGGGCTGTACGACGGTCCGCTCGGCGTGGCCGTGGTCCTGGCCCGGCTGGGGCGGCCGGAGGCGGCGGAGGAACTGCTGGCCCGGGCGCGGGCGGCCCGCCCGGCGCGCGAGGTCGGACTGTTCGGCGGCCGGGCCGGCGCCGCCCTGGCCCGGCTGCGGCTCGCGGAAACGGTGGGCGGCCCCCGGGAGCCGGCGGACGCGCCGGCCGACGCGTTGGCCGACGCGTTGGCCGACGCCCGCGAACTGGCGGCGGTGGTCCGGGGCGAGACGGTGGACGGGCTGGACGCGCCCTCGGCGGCCGGGCTGCTGTACGGGCTGGCGGGCATCGCGCTGCTCCAGCTGCGGCTGTACCGCCGGACCGGAGAGCCCTGGCTGCTGGACTCGGCGCGGGTCGCGCTGGAACGGGCGATGGCGAAGTGCGTCCGGGTGCCCGACGGCTCGCTGCAGGTGCTGGAGGCCGGACGGCGGCTGGCGTACCTGGACCGGGGGAGCAGCGGCATCGCGCTGGTGCTGCGGGAGTACCTGGAGATCGCCGAACTGCCGGGCGGGGACGCGTTCCTGGCGGACGTCCGGAAGGTCTGCGCGCCCGGGTTCGTCCGGGAGCCGGGGCTGTTCCGCGGGCGGGTCGGGCTGACGCTGGCGCTGGACGGGCTGGACGGGCTGGACGGGCTGGACGGGCTGGACGGGCTGGACGGGCTGGACGGGCCGGCCGGTCCGGCTGGGCCGGGGGCCGTGGCCGGGCAGGTCGAGCGCTTGCAGTGGCACCTGGTGGCACGGCCGGAGGGCCTGCTGGTGCCGGGGATGCGGCTGCGGCGCTTCTCGGCCGACCTGCACACGGGCGCGGCCGGGGTGCTGCTGGGGCTGTGGGGGCTGGAGGAGGAACGCGGGAACCTGCTGGACCTGCTGACCCTCGGCTGACCCACCTCCCGGCCCCAGCCCCAGCCCCAGCCCCAGCCCCAGCCCCAGCCCCAGCCCCGGCCCTGGCCCCGGCCCCACCCCCACCGCAGCGGCCCGGCCCCGGGCACGGCACGGCAGGGCGTCAGGAGGCGGTGCCGAAGGGCCCGTCGTCGACGGCCCCGGCGGCGCGCTCCCGGGCGTGCAGGTGGGTGAGCCGGGGCAGCGCGTACAGCGCGGCGTGCGCGGTGACCTCGCCGCTGGGCGAGGTGACCGCCCCGGTGTCGGTCAGCGACTCCAGGGTGCGCAGCGCGAGCCGCTCGGGGCGGCCGAGGGCGGTGGCGGCCTCGGGGAGGGTGAAGAGCAGGGACAGCGGCAGCGCGGCCAGCCGGGCCAGGGCGAGTCGGCCCTGGTCGGTGAGGTCGCCCCAGCCGGAGTCGAGGCGGGCGCGGACCGTGACGTCCCCGGCGACCAGTTCGTCCAGGGCGCCCGCCGGGTCCTCCAGCCGGGCCGCGTACTCGGCCAGCGGGAGGTGGCGCAGCACGGCCAGCCGGGTGCCCGCGACCCGGACGGCGAGCGGCAGCAGCCCGCAGGCGTCCACGATCCGGGCGGCGGCGGCGCGGTCGGTGCCGATCCGGCCGGTGCCGACGATGCGGCCGAGCAGGTCCAGGGCCTCCCCGGGGGCGAGCGGGGGCACGGTGACGCGGTGCACCGAGGCCAGGCCGGCCAGCTGGCTGCGGGAGGTGACCAGGACGGCGCTCGGGCCGTGGCCCGGCAGCAGCTCGCGGACGGCGGCCTCGTCCGGCGCGTCGTCCAGGACCAGCAGCATCCGGCGCCCGGCGAGGGAGGCCCGCCAGAGGGCGGCGGCCCGGCCGGGGTCGGCCGGGGCGGGCGCCGGGGCCGCGTCCGGTCTGCCGGTGAGGGAGGCGAGTTCGGCCAGCACCTCGGGCAGCGGGCGCGGCGCGCCGTCGCCGGTGCGCAGCCGGACCAGGACCCGGCCGTCCGGGAAGCGGTCGGCGAGCAGGTGCCCGGCGTGCACGGCGAGCGCGGTCTTGCCGCTGCCCGCCGGGCCGGAGAGCACCGCGACGCGGCCGGCTCCCTCCCCCAACGCGTCGATGAGTTCCCGTAGTTCGGTGGTCCGCCCGGTGAAGTCGGCGGTGTCGGCGGGCAGCAGGACGCCGTGCGCGGCGCCGGCCCGCTCCGGCCGGGCGGTGCTCGGCCCGGTGCGGCCGCGGGCGAGCAGTTCGCGGTAGCGGGCGGTCAGGGCCGGGCTCGGTTCCAGGCCCAACTCGCGGGCGAGCAGCTGCCGGTGGGTGTCGTAGACGGCGAGCGCCTCGGCCTGCCGGCCGGACTGGTGGAGGGCGTTCATCCGGGCGGCCTGGAGCCGCTCGCGCAGCGGGTGGCGCTCGGCGGGCTCGGCCAGTTCCTCGGCCACGGCCGTGGCGTTGCCGAGCTCCAGCTCCGTCTCCGCCCAGTCCTCGTGGACCCCCAGGCAGCGGGCCTCCAGGCGCCGGGCCTCGGCGTCGACGGCGGGGGAGGAGCGCAGGTCGGCGAGCGGCGGGCCCTGCCACAGGTCCAGGGCCTGGCGCAGCAGCCGGGCGGCGGGGGCCAGCGCTCCGCCGTCGGCGGCGGCCCGGCCGGCCCGGGCGAGGGCGCGGAACTGCAGCAGGTCGAGCTCGGATTCGGCGGCCCGCAGCAGGTAGCCGCCGGCCGAGTGGGCCAGCCGGTCGGGCCCGTCGCCGCGGCCGAGCAGGGTGCGCAGGGTGCAGATGTAGACCTGGAGGTTCTTGCGGGCGGTGCGCGGCGGTTCCTCGGGCCAGACCGCGTCGGTGAGCAGGTCGACCGGGACGGCCGTGTTGGCGCGGCTCAGCAGGACGGCCAGCACCAGTCGCTGCTTCAGCGGTCCGAGGGCCAGCGGGCGGCCGTCGGCCCCGCCGGTCAGCGGGCCGAGGACGGAGAGGCGCAGCCGGGTGGGGGCGGCGGTGGGGGCCAGGGGCATCGGCGTACCTCCGGGGCGAGGGCGGGGCGGGACCTTCGGCGGTGCGGGACCTTCGGCGCGGCGGTGGCGACTCGTCGTCGGTTCGTCGTCGGTTCGTCGGTGGGCGCAGGCTACTTGACGGCGGATCGGCACTGAAGGGCACGGAATCGTCCGGGTTCGCTCACGCCACCGCCACATTCCGGGCCCCGGGTGGTGGGATCGCCGGGGTGTCTCGTACGGGTGTGCGGACGGCGTCGTGGCAGGTCGGACGGGGTGGGCGGCGGCGACGGGACGCCGTCCGGAGGTGGTGCGCGCGGGCCCGCCGCCCGGGCGCCCGGAGGCAGGAGGAGGGGCGGGTTCCGGCGGTTCTCGACCGGGCCTCCGCGCCCGGGTGAGCGGCGCCCGAGCGGTCGGGACGGGCGGTGCGGCGGCGGCGTCGGCCGGGACGGGAGGCCCCGGTCGGGCGGTCGGGAGGTCCCGGTCGGGGCCCGGGAACTCGGGCCCAGCGGCCCCGGCCGGGCGGGCCCAAGGGCCCTGGGGCGGGAGGCGGCCCTGTTCGGATCATGGATCGCCATCCATTCGCACGACGTTCCTAAGGAGCGGGTCCTTGAGCGCCACCCAGGCACAGGGCGACCCCACACGACCGCCGACGGCCCTGCCGGCCACGGCGGTTCGGGCCAGGAGGCCCGGTTCGGCCCTGGTCAGGCTGATGACCACCACCGATCACAAGACGATCGGCACCATGTACCTGGTGTCGTCGTTCGCGTTCTTCCTGATCGGTGGCATCCTCGCCCTGGTCATGCGCGCCGAACTCGCCCGTCCGGGGACGCAGATCCTCTCCAACGAGCAGTTCAACCAGGCGTTCACCATGCACGGCTCGGTGATGCTGCTGCTGTTCGCGATGCCGCTGTTCACCGGCTTCGCCAACTGGATCATGCCGCTGCAGATCGGCGCGCCCGACGTCGCGTTCCCGCGCCTGAACATGCTGTCCTTCTGGCTGTTCATGTTCGGCTCGCTGATCGCCGCCGCCGGCTTCGCCACCCCGCAGGGGGCCGCGGACTTCGGCTGGTTCCTCTACGCGCCGCTGTCCGACGCGATCCACTCGCCCGGCGTCGGCGCCGACATGTGGATCATGGGCGTGACGCTCTCCGGCTTCGGCAGCATCTTCGGCGCCGTCAACTTCATCACCACCATCATCTGCATGCGCGCCCCCGGACTGACCATGTTCCGGATGTCCATCTTCTGCTGGAACGTGCTGCTCACCTCCGTGCTGGTGTTGCTGGTCTTCCCGGTGCTGGCCGCCGCGCTGCTGGCGCTGGAGTGCGACCGCAAGTTCGGCTCGCACGTCTTCGACCCGGCCAACGGCGGGGCGATGCTGTGGCAGCACCTGTTCTGGTTCTTCGGGCATCCCGAGGTGTACATCCTGGCGCTGCCGTTCTTCGGCATCGTCTCCGAGGTCATCCCGGTGTTCAGCCGCAAGCCGATGTTCGGCTACGCGGGCCTGATCGCCGCGACGGTGGCCATCGCGGGCCTGTCGGTGACGGTGTGGGCGCACCACATGTACGCCACCGGGCAGGTGCTGCTGCCGTTCTTCTCCTTCATGACCTTCCTGATCGCCGTGCCGACCGGCGTGAAGTTCTTCAACTGGGTCGGCACCATGTGGAAGGGCTCACTGAGCTTCGAGACGCCGATGCTGTGGACCGTCGGCTTCCTGGTCACCTTCCTCTTCGGCGGCCTCACCGGCGTGCTGCTCGCGGCCCCGCCGATCGACTTCCACGTCACCGACTCGTACTTCGTCGTCGCCCACTTCCACTACACGCTGTTCGGCACCGTGGTGTACGCGATGTTCGCCGGATTCCACTTCTGGTGGCCGAAGATGACCGGCAAGAAGCTCGACGAGCGGCTCGGCCGGATCACCTTCTGGACGCTCACCATCGGCTTCCACTCGACCTTCCTGGTGCAGCACTGGCTCGGCGCCGAGGGCATGCCCCGCCGCTACGCCGACTACCTGGCCTCGGACGGCTTCACCACCCTGAACACCGTCTCCACCATCGGCTCGTTCCTGCTCGGCCTGTCGATCCTGCCGTTCCTCTACAACGTCTGGAAGACCGCCAAGTACGGCGAGAAGGTCACCGTGGACGACCCGTGGGGCTGGGGCCGCTCGCTGGAGTGGGCCACCTCCTGCCCGCCGCCCCGGCACAACTTCGTCAAGCTGCCCCGGATCCGCTCCGAATCCCCGGCCTTCGACCTCCACCACCCGGACATCGCCGCCCTCGACGTGCTGCAGAACAGCGGCAAGCCGGCCACGCACCTGGGCGACGTCGTGCCGGCGAAGTACGACCGGCCGCTGAGCCGGGCGGACCGGGCACGGCTGGCGTCGGCCTCCTCGGCCTCCTCGGCTCCCTCGGGCCCCGCCGACCCGCCCCCCTCGGGCGGCTGAGGCCGCCCCCCGAACGCCGTCCCCGCCCGTGCCGCTGCCCCCGGGCGGGCGGGGACGGCCCCTCCGTTCAGCCCTGCTCCGCCCCCTCACCCCTTCGTGACCAGGAAGGCCGGGTCGTGAACCACACCGTTCTCGCCATCGGCACCGCTGCCCTCACCGCGAGCGGCTGTGTCTGGTACCTGCCCGCCATCGCCGACCTCCAGGCCGGCGCCGACCGCCCCCGCTCCACCCGCACCGCCGCGGCGGCCTGCGTGCTGTGGTGGGCGGCGCTCGCCCTGGCGGGCGGACTGCTCCTCGTCGTACCGGACTGGCGGCCCGCCGCGCAGATCGCGCTCGCCGGACTGGTCGGCGGCGCGGCCCTGCGCGTCCGGGCGCTGCTGGACCGGCGGCGGGAGGTGCGGGACACGGCGGCGCGGTGGGCCGCGCTGGACGCCGGACCCCTGCCGCGCACCGGCCGCCCGCTCGCCGTCGCGCTGGCGGGCTGGCTGGTGGTCGGCTCGGCCGTCGCCTCGCTCGGAGCGGTGGCGATCCTGCTCTCCGGCGGGGGCGGAGTCGGCCCGCGCGCGGTGCTGGCGGGCGTGAGCGGGGCCGCCGTCGCGCTCGGGTTCCTGCTGGTGGGACTGGGGAACGTGCGGCGGCAGGGGCGTTAGACACCCCCCGGCCCGGCGCAATGGGGCCGTTCGGCCCTGGGACCGGGACGCGAGGTGGGCGATGATGCCCTGGGCCCCGCTGGGAGTGTGCGGGGGTGACGAAGGTGGAGCCGCGTGATGGCGACCAAGACGGAGGGTGCCGACGCCACGGCGCCGGTCCGGGTGTTCCTGCTGGACGACCACGAGGTGGTGCGCCGTGGGGTGCACGACCTGCTGGACGGCGAGCCGGACCTGGAGGTGGTCGGCGAGGCCGCGACCGCCGAGCAGGCGCTGGTCCGGGTACCGGCGCTGCGCCCGGACGTCGCGGTGCTCGACGTCCGGCTGGGCGACGGTGACGGCGTCTCGGTCTGCCGCGAGCTGCGCTCCCGGATGCCCGGCCTGGCCTGCCTGATGCTGACCTCCTTCGACGACGAGGAAGCACTGCTGGACGCCGTGATGGCGGGCGCCGCCGGGTACGTGCTGAAGCAGATCAGCGGGACGGACCTCGTCGCCGCCGTCCGCACCGTGGCCTCCGGCCGCTCGATGCTCGACCCCGGCGCGGCGACCCGCCTGCTCAACCGGCTGCGCAGCGACGCCGAACCCGCCCAGCCGGTCACCACCGGCCCCGGGCTGACCACGCGCGAGCAGGAGGTGCTGGCCCTGATCGGCGAGGGCCTGACCAACCGGCAGATCGGCGAACGGCTCTACCTCGCCGAGAAGACGGTGAAGAACCACGTCTCCCGGCTGCTCGCCAAGCTCGGCGTGGAGCGGCGGGTGCAGGCGGCCCTGATCGCCACCGAACTGCGCCAGAGCGCCGCCCAGCCGTCCCCGCTGCGCGGCGGGTGGGGCTGAGGCCCGCCGACTGAGGATCGAGCCCGGTGGTGGGCCCGGCCGACCGGCCCGGGCCCGACGGCCCGTAGGCCGGGCGCACCCGGGGCCCCCGGCGGGACCATCGGCCCTCGTGACCGGGCCGCGCCCCGGGTGAGCATCGCTCGCATGAACCGCGATCACGTCCCGTCCCCCCGGCCCTCCTCGTCCGCCGGGCCCGCCTCCTCCGGCCGGCCCCGACTGTCCGTCCGGTCCGAGCCGGCCGTCCCGGCCGAGCTGCCCGGGCTCCGCGAACTCGACCGGAAGCGGGCCATGGAGCTGCTGGGCCGGGCCGCCGTCGGACGGGTCGTCTACACCGTCGACGCCCTCCCGGCCGTGCTGCCGGTGCCGTTCCGGCTGGTGCCCGGCGGCGTGCTGGTCTCCGCGCCCGCCGACTCCGAACTGGCCCGGGCGGTCGACGGCGCCGTGATCGCCTTCGAGGCCGACGAGGTGGACGGGCGGGACGGCTCCGGCTGGTTCGTCACCGTCCTCGGCCGCGCCCAGGTCCGCCCCGCCACCGCGACCGCCCCCGACGCGGTACGGATCCGGATCCGCCCGGAGCTGGTGATCGGCCGCTGCCTGGTGTGACCGGGGCCCGCTGAGGCCCGCCGGAGCCCGCCGTTCACCGCCCCGGCCCCGGCGCCCCGGCCCCCGGCACGGCGGGCCGCCGCCGGAGGAAGGGCCCTACGGTGAACAGCGGGTGGCCGGGGCGTCCTTTCGGCCCGGCCGCGCCGTGCGGCGGCCGGACGCCATTGCCAGGCACCGGCGGTCCCCGGTAGACGGGAGGCTCCGAGCGCGCCGGGCCCCGGCGCGGAACCTCCGAGTACCGGGAGTGCCATGAACGCCCTGAGACTGCTCGCCGCCCCCGCCGCCGCCCTCGCCCTGACCCTGGGTGCCGCCCCCGCCGCCCCCGCGGCCCCCGCCACCACGACCACCACGACCGCCACCGTCCTCGTCGTCAACGACACCATCGGGCCCGTCCAGGCACACCAAGGGGACACCGTGCAGGTCGAGTTGACCGCCTGGCGCGACTACACGGTGACCTGGTACTGGTACGCGGTGGGCACGACCGCGCCCGCCGTCCTGACGCAGACCGCGGGCAGCGCCGATGCCGACGGCGACGCCCACGGCACCTTCACCGCGGCGGCCGCCGGGACGAGCTCCATCACCGCCATCGGCCGCTGCGTGCCGGACCGGGGCGCGGTCTGCCCGCCGTGGGTGATCAACTGGAACATCCCCGTCACGGTGTCCTGACCGGGCGCCGGCCGCCGGCGGGCCGGTGACGGCCCCGCCTCCGGCCGCCGGTCACGGGTCGCCTGCCGCGGGCCCGTGACCGGAAGGCGGCCGTCCCCTACGCTGGGCCGGACACCGCCGACGGAGGGACCGCGCCGTGCCCGACCCCGTGATCGCCGCCCTGTACGAGCGCGACGAGACCAGCCGGACGCTGGGCATCGCCCTGGAGGACGTGTCCGCCGGCCGCGCCGTGATGCGGATGACGGTGGCCCCGACGATGGTGAACGGCCACGGCACGGCGCACGGCGGCTTCCTCTTCCTGCTGGCCGACGCCGCCTTCTCGTACGCCTGCAACAGCCACGGCCCGGTGACCGTCGCCCAGGCCGCGCAGGTGGCCTTCCTGGCCCCGGCGGCCGTCGGGGACGAACTGGTCGCCGAGGCGGTGGAGCGTTCGAGGGCCGGACGCCAGGGGATCTACGACGTGACGGTGCGCCGGGCGGACGGCGCGGTGATCGCCGAGTTCCGCGGGCAGAGCGTCGTCATCGGCGGCCGGCCGCAGCCGGGCTGAGCCGGGCCGAGGCCGGGGGCGGCTACTCGGGCACGCGCTCGTCCAGGACCTGGCGGAGCTTGCCGGTCCGGGGGTTGGTGGCGAGTTCGGCGCGCGGCACCCACTCCACCGCGAGGTGGTGCAGGTTGCCGACGGTGACCTCCGAGGGGTAGAGCGGCATGGCCGCGTACACGGCCTCGACCAGTCGGCCGGCGAGCTCGGCGGGCGGCGGCGGCCCGATGTGGCCGAGCCGCAGGATCAGCCCGTCCCGGCCGTCCCAGCGCCGCTGCACCAGCTGCATCCCGGCGATGTGCCGGTCCGGGTCGGCGGCGACCAGGACGGCCCGGACCTCCTCGGTGGGCAGTGAGACGGTGGCGACCCGGGCGCCCTCGGAGGTGCGGCCGAGCAGGCGGAAGCGGCGGCACCCGTCGTCCGTCCACTCGGCGCGGTCGCCGGTCGGGTAGCGCAGGATCGGCATCAGGGTGCGGAACAGGTTGGTGACCACGACGCGGCCGGGCGTGCCCGGGACGGTGACCGCCTCGCCGGTGACCTCGTCGAGCAGTTCCACCACCGTGCGGTCGGCGAAGGCCTCGTGCACCCGGACGTCGTCCCCGGGGACGGGCGCGCCCACCAGCCCGGCGTCGTTGGAGGCGTAGCCGACCGAGGCGACGGCCGCCCGGGGGAAGGCCCGGGAGAGCAGCGGCCGCAGGTCGGCGAAGAGCAGGTCGCCGCCGAACAGCAGCAGTTCCACGCCCTCGGCGCGCTCCCCGCGCGCGATCAGGCACTCGGCGACGGCGCTGAGCTTCATCGGCTCGCCGGCCAGGACGTGCACGCCGAAGCCGCTGATCAGGTCGGCGATGTACGGGTCCGGGGCGGCGCCGCCGACGCCGAGGCGGACGTTGTCCACCGGCGCGTGGTGCAGGGCGTTCTCGATGTAGAGGAAGCCGCCGTAGAGCTCGCCGGCCGTGAACAGGTTGGCCACCCGGTGCCCGGGCCGCAGGCCGGCCCGGACCAGCCCGGCGCCGAAGGCGGTCACCGAGTCGGCGTGCTCGGCGCGGGTCCACGGCGAGAACTTGGGGACGCCGGTGGTGCCACCGGTCTTGTAGACGCCGGCGTCGGTGAGCGGGCCGGTCAGCACCCGGTTGTCGGGCCAGGTGTTGGCGGCCCAGAAGGCGGCCTGGTCGATCACGGGCAGCAGGTCGAGCCGGTCGACGGCCTCGGGCAGGCCGCGGTAGAGCTCGGCGTAGAACGGTGAGTTGGCGCGGGCGAACCGGATCAGCTCGGCCAGGGGCTTCGCGGGCATGGCGGGACTCCGTCGGTCAGGTGGGGGCAGGAGGGGTCAGGAGGCGGATGGGGGCTGCCCGAGCCAGGTCCGGGCGAGGGTCTGGACGGCGGAGCCGTCGGTGTCGGCGAGCTTGGCGGCCAGGTACCGGGCGGCCCACTCGCCGGCCGGCACCCGGAACGGCGGTCGCGGCTCGCGCAGGGTCCGGACCACGACCTCGGCGACCTCCCGGGCCGGTCGGCCGACCGACTCCCAGCCCTGGCCGCCGACCCAGTCCAGGTAGCCGGCGAAGGTGGGCGCGTACGGGCCGGAGGCGGCGGCCAGGGTGGTCCGGTCGACGTCCGGGAAGATCCCGAACCGGGTGTCCGGGACGAAGCCGGGCACCACCACGGACACCCGGACGCCGTGGGCCTCGGCGACCGGGGCGAGCGCCTCCATGAACCCCTCGACGGCGAACTTGGCCGCGCAGTAGGCCTCGTTGAACGGCTGGCCGATCACGCCGTGCACGCTGCCCACGGTCAGCAGCCGGCCGCCCGAGGCGCGCAGCAGCGGCATCGCGGCCCGGCTGACCGCGGCGACGCCGAAGAAGTTGACGTCCAGGTTGGCGCGCAGCGCCGCGTCGGTGGACATCTCCAGGGTCGGGTCGGAGTTGGACACGCCCGCGTTGTTGACGACCGCGTCGAGCCGCCCGTACGTCCGCCGCACGGCGGCCAGGCAGTCGGTGACCGAGGCAGCGTCGGTGACGTCCAGCCGGCGGACGTCCACGGTGACCCCGGCGGCCCCGGCGGCGGCCCGCAGCGCGTCGGCCCGGGCGGGCTCGCGCAGCGTCGCCACCGTGGTGTACCCGGCCCGGGCCGCGGCGACGGCGGTGGCCAGGCCGATGCCGGAGGAGGTGCCGGTGATCAGCAGGACCCGGCCGGCCGGGTCGGCGAGCCCGCCGGGCCGGTCGGTCTCGCGGTGTTCGTCAACAGAGCGATGCCGGTCGTTCATGCGGCGCCCTCCGTCGGTGCCCCGGCGGCCGGTGCCCCCGCCGCGCCGGCCCGTTCGCGCGTGGCCGCGTCCAGCAGCGGCTGGAGGCCGAGGGCGGGCAGGAAGGAGCAGGCGGCGAGCAGGGTGCCGCCGGCCATCACCACCCGGGCGGCGTCCAGGATCCCGAGCGGTCCGGTGAGCAGCGAGACGGCCAGGCCGCCGACCAGCGCGGCGAGCGGGATCACCCCCCAGGTGACGGTCCGGAAGGCCGCGTGCATCACGCCCTGGTCGTGCTCGGACATCCGGGACTGCCGGGTCGGGGCGCTGCACACGTTGATGCAGGACATGAAGAAGCCGTAGCAGCCCATGGTCACCGCGATCACCGGTCCGGCGGGCAGTGCGGGCGCGGCGAGCACGCCCAGGCCGACCAGGCAGTGCAGCAGCAGCGACCAGGCCATCGTCCGGCCCAGGCCGAACCGTCGGGAGAGCCGGGGCGCGACCAGGGCCCCGGCCAGCGCGCCGACCGCCGCGACCGACATGGCCGCGCCGAAGACGCCGACCCGCACGCCCAGGCCGCGGTATGCCAGGACGGGCAGCACGGTGACGAACACCGGCCCGCCGGAGTTGAGGACGACGGCGGCCAGCACCACCCGGCGCAGCACCGGGTCGGCCCAGTTGAGCCGGAAGCCCCGGGTCAGCCGCTCCCGGATCGAGCCCTGTCCGACCGTCCGCTCGCCCCAGGGGCGCATCGACCGGAAGCAGGCCGCCGAGACCAGGTAGCTGGCCGCGTCGACCAGCAGCGCGGCCACGCCCAGCGCGCTGTAGAGGGCGGCGGCGACGGACGGTCCGGCGACCTCGGCGACGGATCCGCTGCCCTCCAGCCGGGAGTAGGCGCGGACCATGCCGTCCTCGGGCACCACGGCGGGGACGGCGACCAGGTAGCCGACGTTGAAGAAGATCGTCGCTCCGCTGATCACGGCCACGCAGCCGAACAGCAGCGGGGTGGAGAGCGCGTCCAGCGCGTACGCCAGCGGGATCGCCGCGACCGCGACCAGCCGGACCAGGTCGCAGACGAGCATGGTGCGGCGCTTGTCCCAGCGGTCGACCAGCACCCCGGCGACCGGCCCGAGCAGCGGGATGCCGAGGTACTGGGCCATCGCCACCACGCCGACCTGGAGGGCGGAGGCGTGCAGCACGAAGATCATCAGGGTCGGCACGACGAACACGGTGACCTTGTCGCCGACCAGGCTGACGGTCTGTCCGGCCCAGAAGAGGGAGAAGCCCCGGCCGAGCGGTGCCGGGCGGGCCGCGTCCCCCGTCGTCGGGCGGTCGGCCGGGGCGGTGTCCGCCGTCACGACTCCTCCCGGAGGACCAGGGCCGGCGTCTTCCCGGTGCGGCTGTTGCCGACCAGTTCGGCCACCGGGCGGACCCGGAAGGAGCCCGGGTCGTGCTGGAAGGCGGTGCTGAGGGTGAAGGTGGCCGCGAACAGCTCCTGGCGCAGCTTCTCGACGTCCGGTGCCCCGTCGGGGACCGGGCCCGGTGTTCCGGTGAGCACCAGCAGCTCCAGGCCGGTGGCCCGGCCGCCCCGCTCGGTGAGCACCACCTGGGCCCGGGCCACGCCGGGCTCGCGCTCGGCCCGGGCGATCAGCTCGTCCACGTCCAGCCCGAGGCCGCGCACCTGGACGACGCTGTCGCGCCGCCCCCGGACCCGCATCGCGGGCTCCGGCCGGCCGCACTCGCAGACGGTCAACCCGCCGGCGTCGCCGGTGCGGTAGCGCAGGACCGGGTTGAGCATCTCGGGGTCGAGGGTGGTGAAGTCGAGCAGGCCGTCGGCGTCGGCGTGCACCAGCTGGTGCGGCAGCGGGTGGAAGACGTCCGCCGGGCAGTCGGGGGTGTTGGTGCCCACCACCCAGGTCTCGGTGCTGCCGAACATGCCCCAGCGCCGCGCCCCCGGGGCCACCGCGGCCAGGTCCTGCTCCAGTTGCGGCTGCCAGGCCTCGCCGAGCCAGAGCACCTTGCGCAGCGCCGGGAGCCGGAGCCCGGCGGCCCGGGCGTGCGCGAACCAGAGCCGCAGCACGCTGGGGGTGCCGCCGATCGCCGTCACCCGGCGGGCGGCCAGGAACGCCAGCCAGTCGCCGTACTCCTCCTGCGGGACCGAGCCGAGCGCGATGATTTGGCAGCCGGACAGGTCGGCGAGCGCGGCGGCCAGGAAGTGCGCGCCCCACATCCGCCCGGCGCCCCAGGCGTTGACGAAGACGTCCGTCCGGTCGAGCGGCTGCCAGTGGGCGTGCACGCCGGCCATGTAGAAGCCGGTGGGGGCGTAGCCGACCTGGGGGGCGCCGGTGCTGCCGCCGCTCTGGAACAGCCAGGTGGCGGACTGCTCGGCGGCCGGTTCCAGGTGGGCGAGGGCGGAGTTGAGGCCGTCCTTGGCCAGCGGCGGGAGTTCGGCGAGCCGGTCGAGGGTGTCCGCGCCGAGGTGGCCGGGGTAGCGGTCGGCCAGTCCGGGGACGCCGCGCAGCCGTTCCAGGGTGCGTCGGGCCACGTGCAGCCGGGGCGCGGCGGCCTCGGGGGACAGCGAGAAGGCGGTCATCGGGGGTCCGTCCGGTGGTCGGGAGCGGCGGCGGAGACGGGGGAGGGGGCCGGTGCGGGGGCCGGCCGCGCGGGGGCCGGTGTTTCGAGGGTGAGCGGGCGGGCGCCGTCGGCGAGCCACCTGGAGTGGCCGTCCCGGTAGGCGGCGAAGCGGGCGCGGGTGACGTCCCGTTGGAGCAGGCGGTCCGGGTCGGCGAAGTCCGGGGCGATCACCCCGTCCGGCTCCAGCTCGGAGAACCAGTACCGCTCGCCGTCGTGGAGGAAGTCGAGGCAGAAGAACGGGATCGGCAGCCGCTCGGCGAACCAGGCGGTGGCGGCGGCGAGTTCGGGCGGCACCGGGGGGAACTCCATGGCGCCGCCGCGGCTGGCGTTGGCGACCGGGGAGCCCGGCTCGGGGATGCGCTTCATCACCGCGTACGGCCGGCCGTCGACCACGTACACCCGGTAGTCGACGGTGCCGTCGCCCAGGTACGGCTGGATCACCAGCGTGGTGTCGCCGCCCTGGGCGAGACTGGCCAGGCCGCGGACGTCCTCCGGGCCGCGGGCCAGGTTGATCCCGCCGCCGCCGCACCAGCCGGACGGCTTGACGATCGCCGGGTACGTCATGCCGCCGAGCGCGACCTCGTAGACGTGCTTGCTGATGTCGCGTCCCGTCCCGATCCGCACGGTCGGGATGGTGGGCACCGGGGAGCCGGCCAGGAACAGCAGGGTGGCCAGCTTGTCGTTGCCGATCAGCGACACCTGCGGCGGGAACGGCAGGTAGAAGCCGGCCTGTTCGAGCACCGCGTAGAGCGCGTACTGGTTGAAGACGTCCATCGACTGGTACGGCAGCGAGTAGAGCGCGGTGATGAACAGGGTGTCCTCGGGGGTGACCGGCTCGTCGTCCACGTACACCCGGGGGCGGCCGGGGCCGGTGGCGTCCACCGTGACCGCGTCCGGGGCGTGCCGGCTCCAGCGCAGCCCGAGGCCGGCGGCGCTCTCGGCGTACAGGTCCCAGAAGAAGCCGTGCCACATCCCGGCCATCCGGGAGGACTCCCGGTCGGGGAAGATCCAGCACATCCGGCGCAGTCCGCCGGCCGGGTCGGGGGTGCTCATCGGGCTCCTCGGGGTGCGTCGGGGGACTCGGCCCACCAGCGGCGGCCGGCCTCGGGGAGGGTGTCCACCGGGTCGTAGTAGGGGTGGCGCCGGTCGAGCGCGTCCTGCGGGCCTTCGGGTCCTTCCGGTCCGTCCGGGCCCGGGGCGACGCCGGTGCGGTAGTTCTTGGTCCAGTACGAGATGCCGCGCTCGCGGTCGTACTCCACCGCCTGGTGCACCCAGCGCTTGCCGACGTGCGGGACGTCGCAGACCAGGCGCGGGGTGGCGTACCCGGGCAGGTAGCCCATGATCGCCTCCTGGAGGTGCTGCGCCCGGTGCAGCGGGGTCCGCCAGTGCTCGGCGCCCGGCACCAGGTCGCAGAGGTAGAAGTAGTACGGCAGGACGTTCGCCTCGCCCTGGAGGGCGAAGCAGAGGTCCAGCAGGTCCTCCGGGGTGTCGTTGACGCCGCGCATCAGCACGCCCTGGTTGCGGACGTCCCGCACCCCCGCGTCCAGCAGGGCCCGGGCCGCCTCGGCGACCAGCGGGGTGACCGACCGGACGTGGTTGGCGTGGGTGTGCACCGCGAGGTTGACGGCGCGCCGGGCGGCGATCCCGGCGACCCGCGCCACGCCCGCCAGGACGCGGGGCTGCAGCCAGTGCTGCGGCAGGCCCACCACGGCCTTGCTGGCGAGGCGGATGTCGCGCACCGAGCCGAGCTCCAGCAGCCGCAGCAGGAAGGACTCCAGGCGCGGCCAGGGCACGTTGGCGACGTCGCCGCCGGAGACCACCACGTCCCGCACCGAGGGGGTGCGCTTGAGGTAGTCGAGCATCTGCTCCTGCCGGTCGGCGGGGCGCAGCAGCAGCCGCGTCTTGGCGACCTGCGGGGTGGAGGTGCCGACCAGGTCCATCCGGGTGCACTGCCCGCAGTACTGCGGGCAGGTGGAGGTCAGCTCGGCCAGCACTTTGGTGGGGTAGCGGTGGGTCAGGCCCTCGACCGCCCACATGTCCGCCTCGTGCAGCGAGTCCCGCTCGGCCTGCGGGTGGCTGGGCCAGCGCGGGTGGCGGTCGGCGCGCACCGGCAGCATGTAGCGGCGCACCGGGTCGGCCAGGAAGGCCTCGGTGAAGGCCGCCGGGTCGGTCGGGGCGTCGGCGGCCATGGTGTTCAGCACCTGCGGCGGCAGCAGCATCGGCATGGTGGCGAAGTAGGCCTGGTCGGCGGCGAGTTCGTCGTAGAAGTGGTCGGTGAGCAGGCCGCCGACGACGGTGCGCAGCCGGCGGGCGGTCTGTACGGAGTGGGCGCGCTGCCACTGGGGGTCGCGCCACTGCGCCTCGGTGACCTGCCGCCAGCCGGGCAGCCGGCGCCAGTCGGGTTCGACCAGCGCCGTCCGGGTGTACTGGTACGGCTGGCGGATCACGGGGCGGTCGACCGGCTGTTCCACGGGCTGTTCCACGGCGGCGGCCTACTGGCCGGTGAGGAGCGTGGCGTAGCGGGTGCGCAGCTCGCGCTTGAGCACCTTGCCGGTCGGGCCGAGCGGGAAGTCCTCCGGGGTCCGGGCGATCCGGACGGCGGCGAGGACGGTCAGCCCGAACGCGCTCAGGGCCCCGTTGGCCGCGGCCAGCACCCCGGCGGCGTCGGCGCCGCTCGCGTCGGCCTGCAACTGCACGACGGCGATGGGCCGTTGGCCCCGGCCGGGGCCCGCGGGGACGCCGACCACCGAGCAGTCCCGGACCAGGTCCGGGCAGTCGGCCAGCAGCACCTCCTCGATCGGCAGGCTGTAGACCGGGCCGTCGACGGTGTCGATGACGTCCACCGTGCGGTCGAGGTGGTGGAAGCGGCCGTCGGCGTCCCGGCGGGCGACGTCCCCGGTGAGCCAGTAGCCGGCCAGCTCGAAGCTCGCCGTCAGCCGTTCGTCGTTCCAGTAGCCGGGGGTCAGCGAGGGGGCGTCGACGGCCAGCAACCCGACCGTGCCGTCCGGGAGTTCGGTGCCGTCGTGGTCCAGCACGGCGGCCTTGCGGACCACCTCCAGCGGCCTGCCGACGCAGCGGTCGTCCCGGGTGCTCTCCGGGGTGGTGACCTGCCCGAACAGGGCCATGCCCATCTCCGAGGAGCCCAGGCCGTCGATGAACTGCGAACCGGGCAGGGCGGGTCGGTCGTCCTGGCGGTCCGGCAGCAGCCAGGGGCTGATCAGCCCGGCGGGCCGCTCCCCGAGGGTGACCAGGCGGCGGATGTGGCCGTGGTGCGCGCTGTCGCCGGTGTTGAACCAGGAGTGCACCGCCGCCGCCCCGCGCACCGGGAGTTCGCCGGTGGCCAGTTCGACGAAGGTGCGCGGGAAGGAGGCGACCATGGTCGGCCGGAAGGCCTCCATCACCGGCTCGACCACGGTGCGCCGCCAGTCCGACATCACCACGGTCGGCAGGCCGAGCAGGACGGCGGTGAGGAAGTAGCTGAGGCCGCCCGCGTGGGTGTGCGGCATCAGCGACATCAGCCGGTCGTACGGCTCGGCGGGGAAACGCAGCATGCGCGGCTGCTTGCCGTCCCAGAACCGGCGGTGCGCCAGCATGGTGGACTTGGGGGTGCCGGTCGTCCCGGAGGAGTGGATCAGCGCCACCACGTCCTCGGCGGCGTGCCGGTACGGGTAGCCGGCGGGCAGCTCGGCACCGGCCGCGTCGAAGGCCCGCACCTCGGCGGCGAGGGCGAGGAAGCGGGGGCGGCTCTGCGGGTCCCGGCGGTAGGCGGCGGCCAGCCGGGTGGTGTCGTCGGCGACCGCGCCGACCACCCCGACGTGGTCCAGGTAGCGGACCATCACGTCGTGCCGCATGGCGTCGTTGACCAGCGCGGGGACGGCGCCCAGCGCGGAGAGCGCGAGGAAGTGCAGCAGCGGTTCCAGGCCCTCGCCGACCACGACGGCGACCGGCTCGCCGGGGCGCACCCCGTTGGCGTGGTACCAGGCGGCGTAGCGGTCGCGCAGGGCGGCCAGGTCGAGCAGGCTGTGGCCGCGCAGCACGACCTCGCCGCGGTGGTCGGTGCGGTGGGTGAAGACGAACGGGACGGACCGGTGCGGGTTGGCCGCGACCGCGTGGTCGAGGAAGTTGCCCGCCCCGAGGCCGGGTTCGGTCATCAGCCGCTCCCGGACGGCGAGGGGCGCGATGGGGCTCTGGTCGCTCATGGCGGTCTCCGGACGTGGGGTGCCGGGCGCGGGTTCTCGTGAAACCGGCGCCAGGGGAGGGGAAGGGGGTGCTCGGGGGGTGTGGGGTGTCCGCGAGCGCGGGCAGACGGTGGGGCAGACAGGGCAGACAAGGCAGCCGGGGCCGGGCGGGGCCGGACGGGGTCAGGCGCGGCCGAGGATCTCGGCGACCACCCGGTGGCCGGAGCGGACCGCGCCCTCCATCAGCCCGAAGAACTCGGTGCTGGTCTCGGTGCCGGCCCAGTGCACCCGGCGGTGCGGCGCGGTCAGCCCCGGGCCGAGCCGCGTCCAGTCGCCGGGGCCCAGCAGGGCGGCGTAGCAGCCCCGGCTGTACGGGTCGGCGAGCCAGTCGGTGACGTGGAAGCCGGCCGGCTCGGGGAGCATCGGGAACAGCCGCGCGGCCTGGGCGAGGACCTCGGCGCGCTGCCGGTCCGGACCGAGGGCGCCGAACCGGTGCGCCTCGGCGCCGGTGACGAAGCCGGTCAGGACGCCGATCCCGCCCCCGGGCGAGTCGTCCGCGGGGGAGTCGTCCACGGTGGAGAGCAGCGGCCCCCGGGCGTTGACGGACCAGCCGGAGAGGCCGTGCTCGCGCCAGAGCGGTGCCGGGTAGACCAGGTGGACCTTGATCGCGCTGCCGCGCGCGGTGCGCTCCCCGGCCCGGGGCGCCGGCAGGCCCGGCTCGAAGGCGATGCCGTCGGCGAGCAGCGGGGGCAGTGCCAGCACGGCGAGGTCCGCCCGGTGCTCGCCCCGGTCGGTGCGCACGCTCACCCCGTGGTCGTCCTGGTGGACGGCCCGGACCGGCTCGCCCAGCCGGACCCGGGTGCCCAGCCGCTCGGCGAGCCGTTCGCACAGCCGGTGGGCGCCGCCGTCGACCCGGTCCTGCTGGGCGCCGCCGGCGAAGGCGTTGAGGTAGCGCAGGCCGCCGCCGGAGCGCAGATAGAAGGCCAGGTGCAGGACGGAGATGTCGGCCGGGTCGGCGGCGCACATCTCGCCGACGAAGAGCGGGAAGAAGAGCCTGGCGTCCGGGTGGGAGAGGTGGCGGTCGGCCCACTCGGCGGCGGTCAGGGCGTCCAGCCGTTCGGCGTCCGGGGTGAGCCAGGGGGCCTGGGGCGTGACGGCGGCGGTGAGTTCGGCGAGCCGCTCGAACAGGTCGCCGAGGGCGACGGCGTCGAGCGGCGGGAACCGGCCGTCGCGGGTGGCCGCCCGGGTGCCGGGCCCGTCCGGTCCCGTCCCGTCCGGTCCCGTCCCGTCCGGGCTGGCCCCGTCGGCGCCGGTCAGTGCGAAGCGGCTGGCGCCGAGCATCGTGGTGGGGGTGGTCTTGAGGCCCGACTCGGCGAGCAGGGCGAGGAGTTCGGTGTGCCGGTCGCCGAGGTACGCGGCGCCGGCGTCGATCCAGGTGCCGGGGGCGGCCTCGATGCCGTGGGTGCGTCCGCCGACCCGGTCCCGGGCCTCCAGCACGGTGACGCCGATCCCGTGGGCCGCCAGCCCGGTCGCGGCGGTGAGCCCGGCCAGTCCGGCGCCGACCACGACGGCGGTGCGGCCGTGGCCCCCGGGTCCGCGGCCGTCCGGTCTGTGGTCCCCGGGTCTGCGGCCGTCGGCTCTGTGGTCCTCCGGTCTGTGGTCCTCGCTCATGCGGCGGCCGCGATGCGGTGCGCGAGGCGGGCCGGGGTGGGGGCGAGCAGGAAGTCGTCGAAGGTCAGCTCCACGCCGTGGGCGCGGGCGACGGCGCTCAGCACCCGGGTGGCGACCAGCGAGTCGCCGCCGAGGTCGAAGAAGTCGGAGTCGGCGGTGACGTCCTCGCGTTCCAGGACGCGCCGGAAGACGGCGACCAGGTCCTGCGGGGTGGCGGTGCCGGTGAGGTCAGTGCTCAAGGGAGGTCTCCTTCGACCTGTCGGGGGGAGCCGCGTAGCGCAGGTGGCAGCCGGCCCGGTCGATCTTTCCGCTCGGGGTGTGCAGCAGCCGGGGCACGAGGGTGATCCGGCCCGGCACCAGGTGGCCGGGGACCCTGGCCCGCAGGTAGGACAGCAGGTCGCGGTCCAGCTGCCCGGGGGCGTGCGGGCGTGCCACCACGTAGGCGACCAGGGTGGTGCGCCCGGCCGCGGTGGCGCCGGTGACGGCGGCTGCGGTGACATCGGGGTGGCCGGTGAGGTGCGCCTCGACCTCGGCCGGGTCCACCCGGATCCCGCGGACCTTCAACTCGCCGTCCAGGCGGCCCTGGTGGGTGAGCAGCCGGTCCGGCCCCCGGCTCACCCGGTCGCCGGTGCGAA
This sequence comes from Kitasatospora sp. NPDC056446, assembly GCF_042796115.1. Taxonomy (NCBI): domain Bacteria; kingdom Bacillati; phylum Actinomycetota; class Actinomycetes; order Kitasatosporales; family Streptomycetaceae; genus Kitasatospora; species Kitasatospora sp. NPDC056446. The sequence continues at coordinate 69,609 of NZ_JBHTRF010000015.1, forward strand.
AGAACCGTCCGCCGTCCAGGGTGGTGAACCGTGCCGCGGTCGCCTCGGGCAGGCCGAGGTAGCCGAGCGCGAGGGCCGGTCCGCCGATCAGCAACTCGCCCTGCTCGTCGATGCGTTCGACGACGTGCGGCAGGGCGCGTCCGATCGGTGCGCGTGCGGTGCCGTCCCAGGTCCGTCCGGGGGCGAGCGGACCGGCGAGGTCCACGGCGTGGGTGATCTGGGTGGTCTCGGTGCAGCCGTAGGTGTTCAGCAGCCGGATCCCGCCGGTCGGCAGCCGGGACCAGTCGGCCAGCCGGGCCGGCCCGGCCGCCTCCCCGCCGATCACCACCAGGCGCAGGCAGGAGGGCAGTTGCCCGCCCGAGTCGGTGAGGTGGTGGACGAGTTCGTGCCAGAAGGCGGTCGGCAGGTCCAGGACGGTGACCCGCTCGCGTTCGACCGCCCGCAGGAACCGGGGGAAGGATCCGCTGTGCGCGTCCCGGTCCATGACCAGGGCCGCGCCGGTGGTGAGGGCCGGGAGGATCTCCTCCAGGCAGGTGTCCCAGTTGAGCGAGGCGAACTGGAGCACCCGGTCCTCGGGGGTGAGCCGGAACAGCCCGCCCAGTGCGCGGGCGGTGGCCGAGACCGCCCGGCGGGGTGTCACGACGGGTTTCGGCTGCCCGGTCGAACCCGACGTGAAGAGAATGTAGGCCGGTTGTTCCGGGTCCGTCCCGGCCGGGGGTGGCGGAAGGCTTCCCGGGGGGTCCCCGGAGAATTCCGTCGGTTCGCCCGACTCCACTAATCGGGCGTCGAGTCGGAGGATGTCGCCGGACCTTCCGGACAACGCGGTGCGGCACTGCGCGGCCGCCGCCATGGCCTGTCGGCGGGCGGCCGGGAATGCCGGATCGACGGGGCAATAGGTGCCCCCGGCGGTCAGCACGCCGAGGAGTGCGACCACCGTTTCCGGCGTGTGGACCGCCGGCACGGCGACCGTGCCGGGATCCGGGCCCAGGCGGGTGGCCAGGGCGTTCGCCGACTCCAGGAGCCGGCCGTAGCTCAGGGCGTGTCCGTTGTGGACTATCGCCGGACGACGGGGATTTCGACGTGCGATATCGCTGAACACGTCGAGCAGGTCGGGGGCGACCTGGAGGGAACCACGATTATTTGACATGCCCGCCCCAAATGGCGCAGAGAAAGTGCTCATCCGTGCTCGGCGAACGGCGACTCTACCTTCGAACATGCGTGGCGACAATGGATGTTGGGGCTGTTGTTCCAAGGGGCCGTGGCGGAACTGTGAGCCGCCCCCGGTGGATCCGGTCGTTCGGGTAAGGACGGTGCGGATCCGCGTTTCTGACGTGACGTCAGTGACGTGAGGGGTCCGGGAAACCGGTCCCGTCCGTGCGTGCCGGGCCCTTGCCCGGCGGCCCGCCGGTCCGCTTCACTACCGGGTGGGCCCGCCCTGTCGGCAGGACGGGCCCACCCGGTCGGCAGGACGGGCCCACCCGGCGGCGCGCCGCCGGTCGCCGCTGCGCCATGCCTGACGGAGCGTCACGCTCCGAGCAGGGAGCGGGCGGTGCGGAGGAGTTCGGCGTCCGCGGCGTCGTCCGGGACCCCCGCGATTCCGGACCGGAACAGCGAGGCGCCCTCGATCAGCATGATGAACACCTGCGCGCGGGACCGCCGTCGGCCCTCGTCGAGGTCCGGGTGCCGGGTGGCGAGGTAGCACGCGACCAGGTCCCGGTAGCGGTCGTAGAAGGCCCGGACGGCCGCCGCCACCGAGGTGTCGTGGGCGGCCAGGGCCCACAGCTCGGCGAAGAGCCGGACCAGGCGGACGTCCTGCTGCTCGGCGAGCAGCGCGCGCAGCAGGGCGTCCTCGTCGCCGCCCGGGTCGAGCAGCGGCGCGAGCCGTTCGGCGGAGCGGCCGAGGACGCGCTCCAGGACGGCGGAGACCAGCTCGGCGTGGGTCGGGAAGTAGTGCTGGAGGTGGCCGAGCCGGACGCCCGCCGCCGCGGCCACCGCCCGCATGGACAGCCCGGCGCCGCCCGTGGTGACCAGCAGTTCCTCCGCCGTGTCCAGGAGCTGCTCCCGCCGCTGGGCCCCCTTGCCGCTCAGGCCCCGGGCGTTGCTCACGCCGCCGCCTCCGCGCCGCGCTGCCCCTCGGCCACCGCGACCGTGACGCCCAGGGCGGCCAGGTCGGCCGTCACCCGCCCGGGGCGGGGGGTCTGCTCCGGGAACACCACCCCGGCGGACGGCGGCGGGGCGCCGTCCGCGCCGAGCACCCGGCGCAGGCCGAGCAGGGCGCCGACAGCGGTGAGGTGGGCCTGGCCGGCCGGGTCCTCGACCGTGGCGGTGAGGGTGCGGCCGGCGAAGCCGACGTCGGTGCGCAGCCGGGCGGTGCCGCCCTCGCCGGGCGAGTACAGCAGGGCCCGGCGGGCCGGCTCCCAGCGGTCGCCGCGGGCCCAGCGGAAGAAGCCGGCCCGCCGGGCGGCGAGCAGGGCGGTAGTGGAGGAGCGGGAGCTGAAGCCGATCCGGGTCGCGGCGGTGCCGACGCCCAGGGTGAGCGGGAGGGTGAACTGCTCGGGGGTGTCGATGCCGGCCACCAGGGTGGGGGCGTCGCCGATCCGGACGGTGCCCGGGCGGCCGAGCGGGGCGACGGGGCGGCGGCGGCCGTCCCGGATCACCTCGTAGTCGAGCCCGAGGCGGTCCATGAACTCCACCGAGTCGGCGCCCGCCCGGTCCGCGAGGTCCCAGCGGATCGCGGTCTCGATCCGCTCGGCCCCGCCCAGCCGGTCCGCCAGGGCGGCGGCGACCAGCGGGGTCACCCCGCCCATCCAGGCCGAGGAGTGCAGGACGGGGGCGGTGGGCCGGAGCAGCGCGGTGAGGGTCGCCGCGCGCTGGAGCCGGGCGGTCCAGCGGGTGACGTCCACGTACGGCACGCCCGCGAGGACGGCGGCGCGCAGCACCCGGTCGTCCGGGTCGTTGACCACGCCGACCACCGCCCGGACGGCGGCGGAGAACGGGGCGGGGTCGGCGAGGTCCCAGCGGCGGGCGGTGGCGCCGTCCAGCCGTGCGGCGAGGGCGGCGCCGCGCTGCTCGGAGCGGCCGGCCAGCAGCAGCGGGAAGGCGGGGGCGGCGAGTCCGGCGAGCTCGGTGCCGACGGTGCCGTAGCCGCCGACCAGCAGGACGGGGCCGTCGGGGTCGTGGGTGAGGCGGTCGTCGGGCGGCGAGGTCGGGAGGAGGGGTGCCGCGAAGGCGGGGTCGGTGCTCATGGAGAGAAATATAGGTCACTCGACCTAAAATTCTCGTCATGACGAACTCGCGGCGCCTGTCTGCCCGCCTGCCTGCCCGCCGGGTGGGCGGGTGACCGGTGCGGGCCGGGCTCAGTGCGGGTCGCCCTCGACCCGCCCCAGCAGCGCCCGCGCGGTCGGTGGCAGGTGGCGCAGCCCGGGCAGCAGGAACGGGACGGACAGGCCGAGGTAGACCCAGCTGAGCGCCAGCCGGGCCGATTCGCCCGGGAGGACGAACTGGACGGCGAACAGGCCGAACAGCAGGGCCGCCTTCCACGGCAGGAAGCGCAGGTCGAGCAGCAGCACGACGGCCAGGACGGTCTGGGCGGCGGTCAGCAGCACCTCGTCCACCTGCCGTTCGACCAGCGGGAGGGAGGCGGCGCCGCCGCCCGCGAGATGGGCGAGCGGCAGGCAGCCGATGAGCAGCGTCCACTGGTTGACCTTGCTCGACAGCAGCGCGCCCAGCCCGTCGTCGCCGCGCAGGCGCCAGGCGAAGACCACGGCCACGATCAGCTCGGGGGCCTCGGAGGCCAGCGGGGCGAGCCACTGCACCAGCAGGAACCGGTCGACGCCCAGCGAGGCCCCGGCATCGACCAGCGAGGTGGCGAACGGCTCGGCGCAGGCGAAGACGACCACGGCGGCCACCGCGAAGACCAGCACCGTCACGGCCCGGCGCCGCCCTCGCGGCAACAGGGCCAACCGGGCCGGGACACCGACGAGTTCCTCCTCGTCGGACTCGGAGCAGCGGCTGATCCGGAAGAGGTAGTAGGCGTACCAGGCGATCAGCACCACCGCGAGCAGCCAGGAGATCCGGCGGGTCAGCGGCATCACGAAGGCGACCAGGGCGGCGGCCCCGAGGAAGGCGGTGTCGATCCGGCGGTGCTCGCGCAGCGTGATCCCCGGCGCGGCGCCGCGCCGCCGGGCCGCCAGGTAGGCGGCGAGCGCGACCAGCGGCCAGCCCACGCCGACCAGCAGGCGGTTGGCGCCGGTCATGTTGGCGGCCGCGTAGGCGGCGTACTCGGGACGGCTGCCCGCGGTGTACGCGAACCAGAGGTCGACGGCGTACTCGGGCAGGACGGCGATGAACGCCAGCAGGGCGAGCGCCAGCGGCCCGGAGATGTCCGCCCGGGCGGTCTCCGCCGCCCACATCAGCAGCAGCGCCGCCGCCAGCACGCCGAGGCCGAACACCGCCATGCCGGCCACCGGCGAGGGGTGGACCCCGGCCACCCGCAGCACCATCGCGGGCAGCGCCCCGGCCACGGCGGCCGCGATCCGCAGGACCGCCGTCGTCCCGCTCGGCGCGGGGGCGGACGGGACACCGGCACCGGCCGGCTGGGTGTCGGCGGTCACTGGTGACTCGTGGGCCATCGGCCGTCCTCGCACTCGACGCTCGGGGAAACGCGAGCAGGCTAGGCACGAGGAGGGGTGGGCCCGGCCGTTCGGGTGGCGCGGCGCGGCGGAGTTCGCCCGTCCGGACGCGGGGGAGCGGGCCCGGGGGCCGGGCGGGCCCTCAGGTCCCGATCGGGGCCTCCCACAGCAGCCGGGTGCCGCCGTCCTCGCCCGGGCCGACCGTGAACGACCCGCCCACCCGGTCGGCCCGCTCGCCGAGGTTGCGCAGCCCGCTGCGCCGTCCGCCCTCGGGCACGCCGACGCCGTCGTCCGCGACGGTCAGCGCCACCCGTCCGGCGACGGCGCGCAGCGTCACCTCGACCCGGGAGGCCCGGGAGTGCCGGACGGCGTTGCTGAGCGCCTCGGCGAGGACGGCCACCACGTGCTCGGCCAGCTCCGGCGGCACGTCGGTGTCCAGCAGGCCCTCCATGCTCAGCCGGGGCGCGAAGCCGAGCGGGCCCTGTGCCTCGGTGACCACCCGGGTGGCCCGGGCCCGCAGGCCCCGGTCGGGCTCGCTGTGGGCGCGCAGGCCGAAGATGGTCGAGCGGATGATCTTGATGGTCTCGTCCAGGTCCGCCACCGCCCGGGCCACCCGGTCCGCCGCCGCCGGGCTCTCGATCAGCCGGCCCGCGCTCTGCAGCGTCATACCGGTCGCGAACAGCCGCTGGATCGCCAGGTCGTGCAGGTCCCGGGCGATCCGGTCCCGGTCCTCCAGCAGGTTCAACTGCTCGGCGTCACGCCGCCGTTCGGCCAGCTCCAGGGCGAGCGCGGCCTGGTCGGCGAAGCCCAGCAGCGGGCCGGTCTCCTCCGGCCCGAAGGCCGGCTGCCCCTGCGCCCGCGCCAGCAGCAGCACACCGCGCCCGTACCCGGGGCCGGTGCCCAGCGGCACCGCCACCGCCGCGCCCAGCCCGTCGAAGCGCCCCGCCGGGCCGGCCGGGAAACGGGCGTCGCAGGCCAGCTCGTCACTGGTGACCGGCGAACCCGAGGCGTACGCGGCACCCGACAGCGTGCCGTCCACCGGCACCGTCACCCCCAGGCGCGCGGACGGCACACCCCCCAGCGCGACCTCGACGGCCAGTTCCTCGGCCCGCTCCTCCGGCCCCGCCAGCGCCACCGACACGTCCGCCAGCTCGGCGCCCGATATCTCCCGGGCCCGCCGGGCGATCAGCTCGACCACCTCCAGCCGGGGCGCCCCCGACAGCAGGCTGCGGGTGATCTCGGTGCTCGCCCGCAGCCAGCGCTGACGCAGCTGCGCCTCCTCGTACAGCCGGGCGTTGTCGATCGCCACGCCGGCCGCGACCGCCAGGGTGGAGATCACCGCCTCGTCGTCCTCGTCGAAGTCCAGCCCGCCGCGCTTGTCGGTCAGGTAGAGGTTGCCGAACACCTCGCCGTGCACCCGCACCGGCACCCCCAGGAAGGTGTGCATCGGCGGATGGTTCACCGGGAACCCGACCGAGGCCGGATGGTCGGACAGCACCGGGCAGCGCAGCGGCCGCGGCTCCCGGATCAGCTCACCGAGGATGCCCCGGCCGGACGGCGGCGGACCGATCTCGGCCATCTCCTCCTCGGACAGACCGACCGTCAGGAACTGCGACAGCGAGTGCCCGTCCGGCCCGATCACCCCCAGCGCGCCGTACCGGGCGTCCACCAGGTCCGCGGCCGCCTCGACGATCCGGTGCAGCGCCTGCGCCAGGTCCAGCTCCCGCCCCACGGCGAGCACCGCCTCCAGCAGGCTGTGCACCCGGTTCTGCGTCCCGCGCGCCGCGTCGATCCGCCACTGGAGCTCCTCCAGCAGCTCGTCCAGGCGCAGCCGGGGCATCCGCGCGCCGCCACCCGCCGCGCTGCCGTCCGCTCCGCCCACCACAGTCCTCCTCGTGTCCGCCCTGACCGGCCGACCCCCTGCTCCGGCCCGGCTCGGGTGCCGTCCGACCAGCGGGATTGCCGCCCTCAACGGTAGTGCCCGGGTGTCGGCGGCCCGTACGCCGGGGTCGGCCGTAGGCTCCGGCGGGCGGGCCTTTCGTCCCGTCGCCGAGGGCCCTGCGGCCTCTGTCGCCGGGCCGCACCCGGCTGCCAGGGTGGGGGAGGAGCGGACGGGGCGTCAGCACGCACCGCCGCCAGCGCCCGCCGCCGAGTGCCGACACCGTGGAGGAACGCTCATGACCGAGCGAAACGAGCAGACGCCGACCGTGCTGGCCGGGGTGGACGGCTCGCCGCAGAGCACCGCCGCCGCCCACTGGGCCGCCGAGGAGGCGGTGCGCCGGGGCGCCTCGCTGCGCCTGGTGCACGCCTGGCCGTGGTTGACCGACGGGGTGTCCGCGTTCGCCGAGCCCGACGACCTGCCCGAGGCCGTCCGGCGCACCCTGGCCGCGGCGGCCGAGGACATCGCCGGGCGGCACCCGGAGCTGGCCGTGCGGACCGACGCGGTGCTGGACGCGCCGGTCGACGGTCTGGTGGCCGCCGCCGCGGACGCGGAGCTGCTGGTGCTCGGCTCACGCGGTCGCGGCGGCTTCACCGGCCTGCTGCTCGGCTCGGTCAGCATGTCGGTCGCCGGGCGTGCCGGGGTGCCGGTCGTCGTGGTCCGCGAGGACGGCGAGGGCGGGGACGGGGCCGCCGAGGTGGTGGTCGGTGTCGACGCGCACGCCCCGGAGGACGAGGTGCTCGCCTTCGCCTTCCACGAGGCCGCCCTGCGCGGCGCCCGGGTCCGGGCGGTGCACGGCTGGGACCTGCCGCCGGTGTTCGGGTACGCGGGCGGGGCCGTCCCGGCGGCCGAGATCGCCCAGCTGGAGGCGCTGGAGGCCAAGCTCCTCTCGCTCGCCCTGGCGGGGCCGCGCGAGCAGTACCCGGGCGTCCCGGTGGTCGAGGACATCCGGCTGGGCGCCGCCCGCGGACTGGTCGAGGTCTCGGCCGGGGCCGGGCTGGTCGTCGTCGGCCGGCGCCGCCGCCCGGTGGAGTTCGGCCCCCGGCTCGGCCGGATCGCGCACGCGGTGCTGCACCACGCCGAGGCGCCGGTCGCGGTCGTCCCGCACGGCTGAGGTGACCAAGGCCCCGGCGGGCGACGGGCCCTATGGCACTGTCGCCCGCCGGGGCCTGCGCGCACGCTCGGAAGTAGTGGGGACCACGCGGCCGAGCAGTGGGCCGCCCCTCCGGCCGAAGGAGTGGATCGTCATGACGCGCACCCCGGCACCTACCCCGGCTCCGGCCCCGGTACCGACCGCAGGACCGGCCCCGGCGCTCGCCCCGGCGGAACTGCGACTGCTCGCCGCCGCCGGCGGCGCGGCGCCGTCGCTGCACAACAGCCAGCCCTGGCGCTTCGCGCCGACCCCGGACGGCCACGGGCTCACCGTCCGCACCGACCCCGGACGCGCCGTGCCACTGGCCGACCCGGTCGGGGCCGCACGGCACATCGCGGTCGGCGCGGCCGTGTTCAACCTGCGGGTGGCCGCCGGGCGGCTCGGCCGCGAACCGGTGCTCCGGCTCCTCCCGGACGCCGCCGAGCCCGGCCTGCTTGCCGTGCTCGACCTCTCCGGCCCCGCCCTCGGGCGCACCCCCTTCGGCCGCGACCTCTACCCCGCCATCGCCGCCCGGCACTCCAGCCGCGAGCCCTTCACCCAGCGCGACGTGCCCGAGGCCGTGCTCGGCGAGCTGATGGCCGCCGCCCGGGAGGAGGGCGTTGCCCTGGCGGCGCTGGAGGAGGACGGCGTCCGGCGGGTGCTGGCGCTCACCGCCGAGGCCGAGCGCCGCACCGCCGCCGACCCGGCCCGCACCGCCGAGTCCCGGGCCTGGCTGCGGCCGGACGGCGGGGAAGGCGACGGGGAGGCGGGCGACGGCATCCCGACGGCCGCGCTCGGCTCGCAGGACCACGACGCCCGGGTGCCGATGCGCGAGTTCGGCGGCCGGCCGCCGCACGGGCCCGCGCGGCCCTCGCGCCGCTTCGAGGCGCTGCCGCAGCTGTGCACCCTGACGACCCCCGGCGACGGCCCGCTGGACTGGCTGCGCACCGGCCAGGCGCTGCAGAGGATCTGGCTGCTGGCCACCGTGCACGGCGTCCGGCTGACGGTCTGGCACCAGGCCGTCGAATGGCCCGACACCCGCTGGGCGCTGCGCGACCCGGCCGACGGGCCCGGCCACGTCCAGCTGGTGCTGCGGGTCGGCTACGGCCCGCCCGGCGCGGCCACACCCCGCCGCCCGGTCACGGAGACGCTCGACGGAGCGGCGGGGGCCTGAGCCTCGGGACGGTCGGGGCCTGAGCCTCGGGACGGTCGGGGCCTGAGCCCCAGGACGGTCGGGCTGTGAGCCTCAGGACGGTCGGAGGCCCGAGCCTCAGGACGGTGCCGTGCCGTCCGTCCGGCGCGGCCGGTCGGCCGGGGCCAGCACCTGTGCCCTGAGCCGGAGTTCGGGGCTGTGCCGGAAGGCGAGGGTGAACTCCACCCACTGGCCGGCCTTCAGCGGCGGCGGGTCGGCGATCATCAGGTCCGCGTCCTCCGGGGACATCGCCAGTTCGCCGCGACCGGGCACGGGCAGGGCCGTGACCGGCTCCCAGCGGCCCGCCGCGCCCTGGTGGAGGTGCCGCTTCATGGTGATCGGTCCGCCGAACTCCCAGCTGACGCCGGTCAGTTCGTCCGGGACGTCGCCCGGGTTGCGGACCGTGAAGAAGGCCGCCGTGGCCGTGGCCGCCCCCGCCGTCGGCAGCAGCACCCAGCCAGGCCCGGCCTCCACCGGCCGGGTCCGGCCCGCCCCGCCGAACGCCGTCCACCCGGTCAGCAGGACCAGCGCCAGCGCCGCCGCGCCGACCGGCGGGCCGACCGCCCTCCACCGGGCCGTCGCGGGGCGCAGCGCCGCCCACGGCCGTATCGCCCCGCTCACCGCCGAGCCCCCGTCCGGCCCGCGGAACCGGTTCGGCCCGCAGCGCCAGTCCGGCCCGCAGGGCCCGGACGGCCCGCGCCTCCGGTCCGCTTCGCCGCGCCGCCGCGCCCCGGTTCCCAGGTACGCAGCCGCAGGCTGTTGCCCACCACGAGCACCGAGCTGAGCGACATCGCGACTGCCGCCAGCATCGGGTTGAGCAGCCCCACGGCCGCCAGCGGGATCAGCACCAGGTTGTAGCCGAAGGCCCACAGCAGGTTGGCTCGGATCGTCGCGAGGGTCTGCCGCGCCAGCCGGACGGCGTCCACCACCGCCTCGATGTCGCCGCGCACCAGGGTCAGCCCGGCCGCGCCGATCGCGGCGTCGCTGCCCGAGGCCAGTGCCACCCCGAGGTCCGCCGAGGCCAGTGCCACCGCGTCGTTGACGCCGTCGCCGACCACCGCCACCGTCCGCCCGGCCGCGCGCAGTTCGGCCACCACCTCGGCCTTGCGCTCGGGCGAGGCGCCCGCGTGCACCTGCTCGATGCCCAGCTCGGCGGCCACGGCCCGGGCCGCGCCGGGGCCGTCGCCGGTCAGCAGGACGGTCTCCAGGCCCATTCCGCGCAGCCGGTGCAGGGCGCGCCAACTGCCCGAGCGCAGCGTGTCGCCGACCGCCAGGACGGCCGCCGGGCACCCGTCGAGTTCCACCAGGACGGCTGTCCGGCCCGCCTCCCCGGCCGCCGCCACCGCCTCGGCCAGGGCCGGGGGCAGCGTGGCGCCGTCCGGGCGGACGGCCCGGACTGCCCGGCCGTCGACCGTGCCGGACACTCCGAGCCCGGTGGCGGCCGCGAAGCCGTCCACCGGCGGCAGGGCGCCGCAGCGCTCCCGGGCCGCCGCCGCGACGGCCCGGCCGATCGGGTGCTCGGACCGGTGCTCGACCGCGCCCGCGAGCCGCAGGACCTCCTCCGCCGTGACACCGTCGGCCGTGGTCACCGCCGCCAGCTCCATCCGGCCGGTGGTCAGCGTCCCGGTCTTGTCCATCACCACGGTGTCCACCCGGCGCAGGCTCTCCAGCACCTCCGGGCCGCGCACCAGCACACCCAGCTCCGCGCCCCGTCCGGTCGCCGCCAGCAGCGCCGTCGGTGTGGCCAGTCCGAGCGCGCACGGGCAGGCCACCACCAGCACCGCGACGGCCGCCGTCACCGCCGCCTGCGGGGCCGCGCCCGCGCCCAGCCAGAAGCCCAGCACCGCGGCCGCGACCGTCAGCACACAGGGCACGAACACCCCGGCCACCGCGTCGGCCAGCCGCTGCGCCCGGGCCTTGCCGGCCTGGGCGTCCGCCACCAGGGCGGTGATCCGGGCGAGTTGGGTGTCCGCGCCGACGGCCGTGGCCCGCACCACCAGGGCGCCGCCGACGTTCACCGTGGCGCCCGCCACGCGGTCCCCGGGGCCGACCTCGACCGGCACGCTCTCCCCGGTCAGCAGGCTCAGGTCGAGCGCCGAACCGCCCTCGACCACCACCCCGTCGGTGGCCACCCGCTCGCCCGGGCGCACCACGAACTCCTGCCCGGGCAGCAGCAGTTCGATCGGCACCAGGCGCTCCTCGCCGTCCGCGCCGCGCAGGCACACCCGCTTGGCGCCCAGCTCGGCCAGCGCCCGCAGCGCGGACCCGCTGCGCCGGCGCACCCGGCCCTCCAGCAGCCGCCCGGCCAGCACGAACAGCGGCACCCCGACCGCCGCCTCCAGGTACACGTGCGCCGCGCCGCCGCCGTCGGCGGTCAGCGAGAACGGCATCCGCATGCCCGGGTCCCCGGCCCCGCCGAGTACCAGCGCGTACGCCGACCAGCAGAAGGAGGCCACCACACCCAGGCTCACCAGGGTGTCCATGGTCGCCGCCGCGTGCCGCAGCCCCTGCCAGGCCCGACGGTGGAAGGGCGCCGACCCCCAGGTCACCACCGGGACGGCGAGCGCGAAGCAGACCCACTGCCAGGCGGTGAACTGCAAGGAGGGCACCATGGACAGGACCAGCACCGGGACGGCCAGCAGGGCGGTGACCAGCAGCCGCCGGCGCTCGTCCGGCTCCTCCTCGGCCACCCCGACGGGCGCGCCGGCGGGCACCGGCCCGGCGGTGTAGCCCGCCCGTTCGACGGCCGCCACGAGCTCCGCGACCGGCACCTCGGCCGGATGCAGCACCCGGGCCCGGCCGGTCGCCAGGTTCACCCCGGCCGACACCCCGTCGATCCGGGCCAGCCGCTTCTCCACCCGGCCCACGCACGCCGCGCAGGTCATCCCGCCGACCGCCAGGTCGGTGGCCACCAGCGCCCCGGCGCCGGCCCCCGCGACGGCGCTCACCGCATCCCGCCCATGTCGTGCCCGCCCATTCCGGGCGAGGACCCGCCCCCGCTGCTCGGCCGCAGCCCGGGCGCCACCGGCCCGACCTGCCTCCCCACCCCGTAGGCCACCACGAACACCACCACCAGCAGCAGGGCGAACCCCGCCAGCACACTCGACGGCCGGACACCCGGCGACTTCGTACTCACCCCCCAGCAGTCGGACGGGCCGCGCGATCGGTTCCCGTACGTTCCGAAAAGCCTCCGCCGGGGCCTCCGCCGGGCCATCGGCGGCACGTTCCACGGGTGGGCCGAATAATCGGATGACGGCTCGCGGCCCCCTCGGGTAGCGTCCGGGACGGCGCCTCCCGATGCGCCCGGCCCCGGTTACTTCCTGACGAAAAACAAGTGCCCCCGGTGCCACTCCGATCCCGGGAGGCGCCGCCTCCGCGCGCGTCCGTGCCCTTTCCGCGCCCGTTCCTCGCCTGTTCCGCTCCCTCGCCGCCGCACCCGGCCCCGGCCTTCCCGCCCGCCTGACCACTCGGCCCGACCATCCGGCCTGACCATCCGGCCCGACCACCCACCAGGGGGGACCTCTGCATGACCCGGTTCAACCGCCAACGGACCAAGGCCGACACCAGGGCCGAGATCCAGCGAGAACTGCCGGGACTCGCCAGGCGAGGGGTGTCCTCCCCGCTCGCCACCGACGGCCGGTGGCCGGTTCCGAAGGTCGAGCACCTGCGGCTGCCACCGCCTCCGACCAGGTCGCGCCCGGCGGTCGACCCCGGCGGGGCGGTCCGCAACCACCAGGGCGGAACCGGGTACGTCCGGGAGCCGAAGGAGGAGCTGTTCCTCCTGGCGGTCTCCCACCTGTACGGGCAGGACAGCTTCTACGAGGGGGCCGTCGAGCGTGACGACCGCTACCGGCGGCTGGTCCGCGAGCAGGCCCTGAGCGACCCGCAGTGGACCCTCGACCTGCTGCGCCGGCTGCGCGACGAGGGCCGCATCCGTACCGCCGCCGTCGTCGGGGCCGCCGAGTTCGTGCACGCCCGGGCGACGGCCGGGGCCGCCGGGTTCTCCCGGCAGGCCGTCGACGCGGTGCTCCGACGGCCGGACGAGCCGGGCGAGTTGCTGGACTACTGGATCACCCGGTACGGCCGTCGGCTGCCCCAGCCGCTGCGCCGGGGGATCGGCGACGCCGTCCGCCGCCTCTACACCGGCCGCGCCCTGCTGAAGTACGACACCCCCTCGCACACCGTCCGCTTCGGCGACGTCCTGGAGCTCACCCACCCCGTGCCCGATCCGGCCAAGCCCTGGCAGGGCGCGCTGTTCCGGTACGCCCTGGACCGCCGCCACCACCCGGAGAGCGCCCGGCCGCCCGCCGACGAGCCGCTGCTGACCGCCCACCACGCGCTGCTCGCCGTCCCGCCGGACCGGCGCCGCGCACTGGTCACCGAGCCCGGCGGCGCGGAGCGCCTCGCCGAGGCGGGGATGACCTGGGAGGCCTTGGCCGGCTGGCTCCAGGGCCCGCTGGACGCCGCCGCCTGGGAGGCCGTCATCCCTGTGATGGGGCCGATGGCGCTGGTGCGCAACCTGCGCAACTTCGACGAGGCGGGGATCTCCGAGCGGGCGGCGGCGGAGGTGGCCGCCCGGATCTCCGACCCGGAGGAGGTCCGGCGCTCCCGGCAGTTCCCGTTCCGCTTCCTGGCCGCCCACCGCGCCGTGCGCGAGCCGCGTTGGGCCGGGCCGCTGGAGGCCGCGCTCGGCCACTCGCTGGCCGCGGTGCCCGTGCTGCCCGGCCGCACCCTGGTGCTGGTGGACCGCTCGCTCTCGATGTTCGACCAGCCGTCGGCCCGGACCCGGCTCAACCGGGCGGACACGGCGGCCGTCTTCGGCACCGCGCTCGCCGTCCGCGCCGAGCACGCCGACCTGGTCCAGTTCGGCAGCGACAGCCGGGTGGTCGTACCGGAGCGGTCGGTGCTGGACACGCTGCGGCGCTTCCGCAACCTGGGCGGCACCTTCACGGCCGCCGCGGTCAAGCGGCACTACCGGGAGCACGACCGCGTGGTCGTGGTGACCGACGAGCAGACCCACTGGACGCCGCACGACGTCTTCGAGCCCGTCCCCGAGGACGTCCCGGTCTACACCTGGAACCTGGCCGGCTACGCGACCGGCCACACCGCCCCCGGCCCGCACCGCCACACCTTCGGCGGGCTCAGCGACGCGGCCTTCACGCTCATCCCGCTGCTGGAGCGCGGCCACGACGCGGCCCGGCCCGGGGACTGACCCCGGGACCGATCCTGGGACTGACCCCGGGACTGACCCTGGGACTGATCCTGGGACCGACCGGTGCGCGGCCGGGGACGGGTCGAGGAGCGGTCAGGGCCGCACGCTGCGGGGCCCGGCCACCGCGGCACCCGACTCGGCGACACGGGCGCGCAGTTCCCGGTCGGCGGTGACGACCAGGAGGTCCCGCCCGGGGTGTTCGGCGCGGGCGGCCCGGACCAGCTCGACGATCCGGTCGTCCCCGCTGCCGCTCGCGTCCACCACCCGGACCTCGGGCAGTCCGGCGACGCCCCGGGCCGCGCCCTCCAGCACCAGGACCACCTCCAGCGGTCCCGGACGGTCCGGCAGCCCCCGTCCGGCGACGGCGACCAGCGTGTCCCGCAGCCGCTCGGCGGCGCCCCGCCGGTCCCGCCACCAGCCGTCGGGCACCGACCCGACCACATTCGCCCCGTCCACCACCAGCAGCGCAGGCACGGCCTCGTTCTCTCCCATGACCGCCAAGCCTGCCACGGCCCCGGCGCTGTCCGGGTGCTGTCCCGGCGCTGTCCCGGCCTCCGGCCGCCCGGTGCGGCGTCAGTCGGCCAGGGTGATCCGGATGCCGAGGGTGCCGCGCTCGCCGCGCCGCAGGCGGCTGCCGAGGAGGGTGAGCACACCGAGCAGGCCGTACTTCTGGCGCAGCAGCGTGCGGTAGGCGGCGGTGCCTTCGGGGCCGAGGATCTCGGCGGTGGCCGGGTACTGCTCCCCGGTCGGGCGGCCCTTGACGTCGCACGGGCCGACCAGCACGTCGGCGCGGTTGCGGATCCGCTTGACCTTCCAGGAGTCCGCGACCGTCCAGACGCCGAGCGCCTCCCCGTCCCGGACCACCCACACCGGAGTCGGCACGGTGCTGCCGTCCTTCTTGTACGTGGTGACGAGCAGGTAGCTCCCGGAGGAGAGCCGGACGATCCGGGCGAGCCGGTCCGCGGCGGAGGGGTCGGGCGTGGTCATGGCCGGAAGTCTAGAGGTCGTACGGGCGCGGACCGGCCCACGGGTCGGTGCGGCGTTCAGCGGGTCCGGCGGGCGCGGGCGGTGCGGGCCAGGGCGCGGGCGCGGCGGGTGAGGCCGTGCCGGCCCCGGCCGCCGATGCCGGTGGCGCCGCCCACCGCGGTCGAGCCGCCACCGCCGTGCGCCGGGAGCGCCGGGCGGACCGGGCCCGGGGCGGTGGCGGGGGAGGCCGCGGGCGCGGCCCGGCGGCGGGCGGCGGTGCGGGCGGTGCCCCAGGCGGCGAGCGCGGTGCCGAGGACGGCGGCCGTCCAGACGGCGGGCGCGAGGCCGGGGTCGTCGCCGCTGCTGAGCGGGGGCCGGGTCCACGGCTGGAGCGGGGTGGCGGCCGCGGCCTCCGGGGCCGAGGCGGCGGGTGCGGGGGTGCCGGGGGCGCCCGGGGCGCCCGGGGTGGTGGCGGCGGTGTCCTCGGCCAACTGCCCGACGGGCTGGACCTTCCCGGCGGCCGAGAAGCCCCAGTCGAGCAGGGCGGCGGCCTCGTCGTAGACCTTGCCCTGCGCCTCGGGGTGCATCACCGTCACCAGCAGGGTGCGGCCGTCCCGCTCGGCGGCGCCGGTGAAGGTGGCGCCCGCGTTGGTGGTGTAGCCGTTCTTGACGCCTATCAGGCCGGGGTACTTGCCGAGCAGCCGGTCGGTGTTGGCGATGTCGAAACTGCCGCGCAGCCCGGTGAGTTTGTCCAGTCCGCCGGGGAAGCGGGCGGTGCGGGTGGCGCAGTAGGAGCGGAAGTCGGCGTTGCGCAGGCCGGCGCGGGCGAACAGGGTGAGGTCGTAGGCGGAGGAGACCTGCCCGTCCATGTCGTAGCCGTCGGGGGAGACCACCTTGGTGTCGCGGGCCTGGAGCGTCCCGGCGCGGGCCTGCATCTCGGCGACGGTCTGCCGGATCCCGCCGTTCATGTGGGCGAGGACGTGGACTGCGTCGTTGCCGGAGCTGAGGAAGACGCCCCGCCAGAGGTCCTCGACCCGGTACGACAGGTCCTCCTTGACGCCGACCAGGCTGCTGCCGGCGCCGACTTCGGCGAGTTCGGCCGGGGTGACGCGGTGCTCCACGGAACGGTCGAACTTGGGCAGCACGGTGTCCGCGAACAGCATCTTGAGGGTGCTGGCCGGCGGCAGCGGCAGGTGGGCGTCCCGGGCGGCGAGCACCTCGCCGGTGGCGGCGTCGGCGACCAGCCAGGAGCGGCCGGTGAGTTCGGCGGGCAGCGCGGGTGCCCCGGCCAGTGGCGCGACCTGGACGGCCGGGCGGCCGAGCCGCTCCCCGCCGACCGGGCCGGCGGCGTCCTGTCCGAGGGCCGCCGGGGCGCCGACGGCGAGCACCAGGGCCGAGGCGGCGGCGCCGGCCGCGACCCTGGTGACGTACGGTGACTGCTGCTGAGGCTTCCGCCGCGCACGTATGGACTGCACACCGCGAACGTACCCGGGCCGTCGCCGGGCCGCCGTGCCTGCTGCTCCGTCCGGTGCCCCGCGACCGGGGCGGGCCCGGAGGGCGGTGGACGGATCGGCAGGCCCGGCGGACGACTTTGGTGGTGTCCGCTCGCGCCGAAAGTCGGATGCCCGGACGGTGCCGGGTTTCCTAGGCTCGGGGCATGAAGACCCTGCTCGGCTACCTCGGCTTCGTGCTGATCCTCGGCGGCGCCACCGGCCTGCTGTCCGACCGGATCGGCGGGTTCCGGCTGTTCGGCTTCGTGCGCTTGCTGGTGCCGGACGGCCACGAGACCGCCGGGTACGCCACGCTGCTGGTGCTCGGCGTCCTGTTGGCGATCCCCGCCGCCCGGCGGGGTTAGCGCCGCCGCGCGAACCCCCGTGCGCCGCCGGGCGGGGCGGAGCACGGGGGCCGCGGGGTCGGAAGGTTCAGAAGGTGAGGTTCCAGGAGTCGATGGTGCCGGTGTCGCCGGAGGCGCCGTCCTTCACCCGGAGCTTCCAGGTGCCGTTCGCCGGGCTCGCCGAGGCGTTGACGGTGTAGGTCTTGGCGACGTCGGCGGCGCTGTCGTTGTTCGGGAAGTCCTCCAGGAGGTACACCGTGCCGTTGGGGGCGACCAGGGAGAGGACCAGGTCACCGCGGTAGGTGTGCTTGATGGTCACGCCGACCTTGAGCGTCGCGGGCGCGTTGCCGGTGACACCGGAGACGGTGATCGGGCTCTCCACCGTGGTGTTGTCGGGGATCGCCACGTCGGCGGTGTTCTCGAAGGTGGTCCCGGTGGGCGGGGTCGCGCCGCCGACGGCCTTGAGGGCGTCGACCTGGCCCTCGCCGAAGAAGCCGTTGACGGCGGTGGTGCCGGTGCAGCGGCTGTCCGAGGTGGGGCAGGCGAGGTCGTTGGCCTGGCTCGCGAGCCGGGCCCGGATGTCGGCCGGGGTGAGCGTCGGGTCGGTGCTCGCGATCAGTGCGGCCACGCCGGTGACGTGCGGGGAGGCCATCGAGGTGCCGCTCTTGGTCCCGTAGGTGCCGCCGGGCAGGGTGGAGTAGACGCCGGTCGCGCCGTCACCGCCGGGCGCCGCGACGTCGATGACGCCCTGGCCGTAGTTGGAGTAGGAGGCCTTGCCGCTGCCGCTGCCCGTGGCGGCGACGGTCACCACGCCCGGCAGTTCGGTGGGGATGTCGAGGCAGGCGTTGGTGATGGTCCGGGTGACCTTGGTGGAGTCGTTGGGGCTCTCGGTGTCGGTGGTCTTGTGGGCGAGGTCGTAGTTGGCGTTGCCGGCCGCGGCGACCTGGAGCGAGCCCTTGCCCTCGGCGTACTCCTGGGCGCGCTTGACGCCCTCGATGATGGCGGCCTGGTCGAGGTCGTTCGGGCAGTTGAACTGCCACGGGTCGGTGTAGTAGCTGTTGTTGGTCACCTTGAAGCCGTGGTCGCCGGCCCAGACGAAGCCGCAGACGGTGTTCTCGGCGTAGAACAGGGTGCTGGTGGGCTCGGCGATCCGGACCGAGGCGATCTTCACGCCCGGCGCGACGCCGACGACGCCCTTGCCGTTCTTGGCTGCCGCGATGGTCCCGGCGACGTGGGTGCCGTGGGTGTCCACGTCGCGCCAGGCGCCGGTGCGGGTGTCCGGCTTGCCGTAGGCGCAGGAGACCGAGTCGGCGGCGTCGAAGTTCGGTGCGAGGTCCTGGTGCTGGTCGTCCACGCCGGTGTCGAGCACGCCGACCTTGACGGACGGGGAGCCGGTGGTCACCTTCCAGGCCTGGTCGGCCTTGATCTGGGTCATGTCCCAGCGGTTGGACTCGGTGAGCGTGGTGGGCGACTGGGCGGGGTTGGCGGGCAGGGCCGGGGTGTAGGCGTCGGCCGGCACGTCGGAGGTGCGGGTCGCGCCCACCTGCTGGATGCCGGTGACGGTCCGCAGGGCGGCGGCGAAGCCGGTCGTGGTGGAGTGGGCGACGATGACGCCGATCGGGTCGTAACTCGCGAAGACGGTACCGCCCTTGGCGGCGACGGCGGCCTTGGCGGCGGCGATGTCGGCGGGTGCGCTGATCACCAGGTAGGCGCGGGTGCCGGCGGCCCAGGCGGCGGTGCCGCCGACGGTGCTGCCGGTGGTGCCGGGCGCCTGCGCGGCGGCCGGGGCGGCGGGTGCCGGGACGGCGCCGGTCACGGTGGGCGTCGTGGTGGTGGGGGCCGCGGTGGCGAGTGCGGTGGGGGTGGCGAGGGCCAGGGCCGAGAGAACGGCGAGGGCGGCGGCCGGGCGGCCGAGCCGCCGGGGTATCAGGGGTGACACGTGTCCTCCGATTCGACCGGTGCGCGAGGGGGAGTGCACCGGAAATTGAAGGAAACATGCCAGATAGGGGAGCTCTTGGGGAAGACTTTACGCGGGACGACTTTCGCTGGAAAGGCCGCCGACCGCCGGCGGACGGGTCGCCGGGCGGTCGGTGCGAGCCCTGCGAGGGCGCTCGGCGGCGGTGGCGGACGGGGTCAGCGGCCGGCCGCCACGCCGTCGAGGAGGACGGCGAGGCCGGCCTCGAAGGCCTCCCGGTTGCTGTCCTCCGGGGGCCCGCCGCCGGCGCTCTGCAGCTCGCTGAGGAGGGCGAACCGCTCGGCGAAGTCCGGCGCCAGCACGGCCAGTTGGGCGGACCGGGCGGTCCACCACTCCTCGTCCGCGACGCCGGTGGCGGCCGCCGCGGACCGGGCGTCGGCGGTGGCGGCGGCCACGCCGCGGACGAACTGCCAGAGTGCGGCCACCGCCCCGCGCAGCCGCCCGGGTGCCAGACCGGCCGGGCGCAGCGCCCGCAACAGGGCCTCCATCGCGCCGAGTTCGGCCGGGCCGAGCACCGGGCGGGCCTGTGAGACCTGGAGCACCCAGGGGTGGCGCAGGTAGCAGGCGTACAGCTCCTCGGCCCAGGCGGTGACGGCCGCGCGCCAGTCCTCCGCGGGCGGGTCCCCCGCCGGCCGGCCGGCGGGGCATCCGGCGGGGCATCCGGCGGGGGGCCCGGCGGGGGGTGTGGCGGGGGCTCCGGCGGGGGGTGTGGCGGGGGAGGCGGCGAGGAGCGCGGCGGGGAGTTCGGCGAGGGCCCGGTCGTGCATCAGGTCGAGCAGTTCGGCCTTTCCCGGGACGTACGTGTAGAGCGCCATCGCGGTGCGGCCGAGCCGTTCGCCCACGGCGCGCATCGAGAGCGCGGCCATGCCCTCGGCGTCGGCGACCGCGATTCCGGCGGACACGATCGCGTCCACACTCAGGCCCGGTTTGGGGCCGCTGCGCCCGGTGCGGGGTTCCTCGGGCGCGCCCCAGAGCAGGGCGAGCGAGCGATGGGCGTCGCCCTGTCCGGCGTAGACGGTCATCCGACATCTCCTTATGGCGTAAAGTATCGCCTCGGACGGCAATCCTTTATGCCGTAAGGTTATCAATCGAAGGGGATTCGCGATGACACTGCCCGTCACCCTCGCCGAGGTGGTCGAGGTCCACCGGATCACTCCGCGCACCGCCCGGATCACCTTCGAGGCGCGGGAGCTGGCCGACACCGTCGGCACCGCCCCCGACCAGCAGCTCAAGCTCTGCTTCCCCCGCCCCGGGCAGGCCGAGCCCGTCCTGCCCGAGCGGCGGGACGACCCGATGGACTGGTACCGGGCCTACCTCGCGATCCCCGAGGCCGAGCGGCCCGTGCTGCGCAGCTTCACCCTGCGCCGCCGTCGCCCCGGCACCCGGCTGGTCGAGATCGACTTCGTCCTGCACGGCGACACCGGCCCGGCCGCCGCCTGGGCGCTGCGGGCCGCGCCGGGCGACCGGCTCGGGATGGTCGGCCCCTCCGCGTTGTACGCCCCGCCGGTCCCGTTCGCCGAGGCCGCGGCGGCGGCCGACTGGGTGCTGCTGGCCGGGGACGAGTCGGCGCTGCCCGCGCTCGCGACGCTGGTCGGGGCGCTGCCGGACGGGGTGCGGGCACTGGCGTTCGTGGAGGTCGCGGACGAGGCCGAGCGGCAGCCGCTGGACGGCCCCGCCGGCCTCGACGTGCACTTGCTGCACCGGGACGGCGCCGCCCCGGGCACCGTGCTGACCGGGGCCGTCCGGGCCGCCGAGCTGCCGACCGGCGTGCCGTTCGCCTGGCTGGCCGGCGAGGCGGGCGCGGTCCGGGCGCTGCGCCGCCACCTGGTGGAGGAGCGCGGGGTGCCCAAGCCGTCCGTCGACTTCACCGGGTACTGGCGCCACCGGCTGACCCAGGACGACGCCCCCACCGCCGAGGATCTGGCGGACGCCCGGGAGTGGTCGGCCGGCCGCTGACCCCGCGTCGGGCCGGAACCCGCGTCGGGCCGGAACCCGCGTTCCGGTCCGGCCCGGTTTCGGTCGGGGCGAGCGGGGAAGAAAAGGTGTCTGTGTCGACAAGTAGGCAGCCGTCGGCGCGCAGGGGGCGGATGGCGGTGTTTCGCCACTGTCGAGAGTTCGCCACCGACGTTTCGGGTGCGGTAGTGATCACTTCCGACCGGGGCTGATCGGGGAAAAGGGGCGGACATGGCCCGATTTCTGCCGTGAATTTTACTTTCTGATGGTCATTTTTACTTTCTGATGGGGATTTCCCCCCTTGTCGTGGTCGTGTCCGATGCGCTGGAATTCGACCGCTGTCGGGACGCGCGGTCCGAGCAACCACGCGTCCTTACCGGATTCGCGTACGCTGACCGTGCATCCTGACGTCTCATCAGACGAAAGGATGTCCATGATCGGCTGGCGCAAAACCCAGCTCGCAGCTGCCGTCACGGTCACCGCCGCGTCCATGGTCCTCAGCTTGGGGACCACGGCCGGCGCAGCTCCGACCCCGGACCCGCAGAACGCCCAGGCGTCCGCGGACGGGACCCCGGTGCCGGTGATCGTGATCCTGAAGGACCAGATAGCGGATGCTCCGGCCGACAACGGTCACCTGGGCGCCCGTCAGCAGAAGACCGCCGACTCCCAGGCGCCGCTGCTGAACAAGGTCAAGGCCAACGGCGGCAGCAACATCAAGACCTTCGTGGTCGGCAACGCCTTCTCGGCCACGGTCAGCCCCGCCCTGCACGCGCAGCTGCTGGCGGACCCGGCCGTCTCCGCCGTGGTGGCGGACACCCAGGTCCAGGTCGCCCCGGCGGCGGCCGGCCTGGCCAAGAAGGCCAAGGACGCCGCCGAGACCGCAGCCGCCTCGGGTGCGAAGGCGCCCAAGGCCGCTGCCGCGCCGCAGGCCGTTTCGGGCAGCAACGGTCAGGGCGCCGAGGAGAACGCGACCAACACGGTCTGCCCCTCCGACCCGGCCAAGCCGCTGCTGGAGCCCGAGGGCCTCTACTCGACCCGGGCCTACACCGGCAACGGCAAGCCCGGCGTGGAGAACCTGGCGACCGGCAAGGGCGTCAAGGTCGCCTACATCGCGGACAGCCTCGACCCGAACAACCCGGACTTCATCCGGGCCGACGGCTCGCACGCCGTGGTCGACTACAAGGACTTCGCGGGCGACGGCTGGGACGCGCCGACCGGCGCGGCCGAGGCCTTCGGCGACGCCTCGGCGGTCATCGCCCAGGGCCGCCAGACCTACGACGTCTCGCAGTTCGTCAACTCCTCGCACCCGCTGCCGGCCGGCTGCAACATCCGCATCCGCGGCCTCGCCCCGGACGCCGACCTGGTCGCCCTGAAGGCCGGCGGCGAGCTGATGTCCAACTCGTCGATCCTGCAGTCGATCGACTACGCGGTGCGGGTCGCCCACGTGGACGTGCTGAACGAGTCCTTCGGCGGCAACGTCACCCCGGACAGCGGCGCGCACGACACCATCTCGCTCTTCAACGAGCAGGCCGTCAAGGCCGGTGTCACCGTCGCCGTCTCCTCCGGTGACGCCGGCATCAGCGGCACCGTCGGCACCCCGGCCACCGACCCGTTCGTGATCGCGGTCGGCGCCTCCACCGACAACCAGAACTACCAGCAGACCGGGTACGCGGCCTCCCAGTTCTCCAACAAGACCTGGAACAACAGCCGTATCTCCGCGCTGTCCTCGGGCGGCTTCACCCAGGCCGGCCGCACGGTCGACCTGGTCGCGCCGGGTGAGTCGGACTGGGCGCTCTGCACCCCCGACGTCACCAA
The DNA here is from genome assembly GCF_042796115.1 of Kitasatospora sp. NPDC056446. Lineage (NCBI taxonomy): Bacteria > Bacillati > Actinomycetota > Actinomycetes > Kitasatosporales > Streptomycetaceae > Kitasatospora > Kitasatospora sp. NPDC056446. Next base: position 92,258 of record NZ_JBHTRF010000015.1, read on the forward strand.
GTACACCGAGTGCACGGGCTTCAACGGCAAGCCGTCGCCGATCCAGCCCTTCGGCGGCACCAGCCAGGCCGCCCCGTTCGTCACCGGCGCCGCGGCCCTGGTCATCCAGGCCTACCGCGACACCCACGGCGGCGACTCCCCGGCCCCGGCCCTGGTGAAGAAGTTCCTCACCGGCACCGCCACCGACCTCGGCGTGCCCGCCGAGGAGCAGGGCGCCGGCCTGCTGAACGTCCGCGCCGCCGTCGAGGCCGCCCGCGGCTACGACGACGGGGACGGCACCGACGGCGCCAAGACCGTCGTGGTCAACACCGGCCAGGTCGACATCGCCGGCACCCCCGGCTCGGCCCACACCGCCGACGTGTCCGTCACCAACACCAGTGACGAGCCGCAGACGGTGAGCGCCGCGACCCGCAGCTTCGTCCCGCAGGCGAGCAACCAGCAGACCGTCCAGCTGGACTCCGCCTCCAAGGACACCTTCAAGTACGCCACCAACGGTGCGGACTGGGTGCAGAAGCAGGTCAAGTTCACCGTCCCGGCCGGCGCCGACCGCCTCGCGGCGTCGATCGCCTGGCACGGCGCGCCCAACCCGGTCTCCAACGGCCCGGTGGTCCGCATGACGCTGCTCGACCCGTCGGGCCGCTTCGAGACCAACACCCGTCCGCAGGGCGGCGCCACCCCGGCCAACTTCGGCCTGGTCGACGTCCCGCACCCGGTGGCCGGCGAGTGGACCGCGATCCTCTACACCCCGGCGGGCAAGGCCGGCTTCACCGGCCCGGTCCAGCTGGGCACCGCCACCCAGCGCGCGGTGCCGGCCGGCGCCGTGAGCCCGGGCAGCACCGAGCTGCAGCCCGGTCAGACCAAGACCCTCAAGGTCCAGCTGACCACCCCGGCGACCAGCGGTGACTCCAGCGAGGCCGTCGTCGTCTCCAGCTCGAACGGCAACACCACCAGCGTGCCGGTCACGCTGCGCAGCCTCGTCCCGGTCAACCAGGGCAAGGGCACCTTCACCGGCTCCATCACCGGTGGCAACGGCCGCAGCGCCTCGCCGACGCAGAGCTTCACCTACGGCTTCGACGTCCCGAAGGGCCAGCACGACCTGCGGGTCGGCGTCACCGTCGGCAAGGACTCCAACCTGCTCATGCAGGGCGCGCTGATCAGCCCGAACGGCACCCCGATCGACATCGAGGGCAACGGCACCTTCGACGCCCAGGGCAACCTGACCGGCACCGGCGCGGGCGTCTCCGCCACCACCGTCAACCCGGCCGCGGGCCGCTGGCGGTTCGTCCTGAACGTGCTCGGCCCGATCAGCGGCCAGCAGCTCGCCCAGGACTTCAACGGCACCGTCGCGTTCAACCAGAACCAGGCCACCGCGGCCGGTCTGCCGAACGACGCGCGCACCAAGCTGGCGGCCGGCAAGCCGGTCACCGTCCAGGTGAACTACACCAACAACACCGTCGCCACCCAGAGCATCTCGGCCGACGGCCGTCTGGACCGCCGGGTCGACCTGCCGCTGGTGCCGCAGGGCACCTCGGCGACCGTCAACCTGCCGCTGAGCCTCAGCTCCTCGGTGCCGTCCTTCCTGGTGCCGCCGGGCACCGACCAGCTCAAGGCCGTGGCGGCGTCCTCGACGCCGGCGCAGATCGAGCTGAGCGCCACCACCGGCTCGCCGGACCTGTTCGGCGACCTGAAGAAGGCCCAGAACGGCTCGACCCTCTCGGTCGTGTCCGACAACGGCACCGCCGAGCAGCCGATCGTCCAGGGCACCTGGGGCACCTTCGTGCAGCAGATCGGCCCGTTCGGCACCGGCGGCGCGCCGACCGGCACCTCCACCATCACGGCGACCGCGCACACCCAGGCGTTCGACCCGGCGCTGGCCTCCAGCACCGGTGACCCGTACGCCGCCTCGGTGAACGCCTCGGCCCCGGCCGCCACCCCGGTGACCGTCGCGCCCGGCGCCACCGGCTCGCTCCAGGTCACGGTCACCCCGACCGGCCCGAAGGGCAGCACGGTCAAGGGCGTGCTGTACCTGGTGTCCGGCCCGACCGGCGTGGCCACCGCCAACAACGCCCTGAACACCACCGGTGCGGTGCTCGCGGCGATCCCGTACAGCTACACGGTGAACTGACGACCAGTCGGAACACGTAGAAAGCAGAGGCCGTCCCGGGAATCCGGGGCGGCCTCCGCCGCGTTGTGCCGACGGGGGCGAGGGTTCGCCGACGGCGGACCGGGCAGGTTCGTGAGCGGACGTATGGTCATTCACCGGATGGGGAGTCCCACGTTGTACGAGGCGATCAAGCACACCGAGGTCGAGGTGAACGGGGTGCGCCTGCACCTCGCCGAACAGGGGGAGGGGCCGCTGGTCCTGCTGCTGCACGGCTTCCCGGAGAGCTGGTACTCCTGGCGGCACCAGTTCGCGCCGCTCGCCGCGGCCGGCTACCGGGTGGTGGCGCCCGACCAGCGCGGCTACGCCCGCAGCGAGCAGCCCGAGAGCGTGGACGCCTACTCGCTGCTGCACCTGGTCGGCGACGTGACGGCGCTGATCGGCGCGCTCGGGGAGGAACGGGCGGTGGTGATCGGGCACGACTGGGGCGCGCCGGTCGCCTGGGCCACGGCGGCGCTGCGCCCGGACCTGGTGCGCGGCGTGGCCGGGTTGAGCGTGCCGCCGCTGCCGACCGGGCCGGGGCCGCTGGCGCTCGCCCGGGAGAAGTTCGGCGAGGGCTTCTACCAGATCTACTTCCAGGAGCCGGGCCGCGCCGACGCCGAGCTGGCGGCCGACCCCGCGGAGTCGTTCCGCCGCATCCTCGGCGGCACCCACCCCGACGGCGAGCCGAAGGTGTGGGTCGTGCCCGAGGGCGGCAAGCTGCTGGACACCGTCGCCCGGCGGGACGGGCTGCCGGCCTGGCTCACCGAGGCGGACATCGAGGCCTTCGCGGCGGACTACTCCCGGCACGGCGAGCGGGCGTTCACCGGCGGGCTCAACTGGTACCGCAACATCGACCGCAACAACGAGCTGATGGCCGCGTTCGCCGGTCGGCGGATCGAGGCGCCCGCGCTGTACATCACCGGTGAGAAGGACGTGGTCAACGCGATCGTCCCGGCCGAGGTGATGGCGTACCTGCTGCAGCACGTGACGCCCCGGCTGCACGGGTACGTCCGGCTCCCGGAGACCGGGCACTGGACGCAGCAGGAGCGGCCGGCGGAGGTCACCGAGGCGCTGCTGGACTTCCTCGGGTCGCTGGACGACTGACGTACGGGCGTCCCGGGCGGCCGGTGCCGGCCGCCCGGGACGCGGGGGCTCAACCGGCCCGGTGGCCGTGGCGGAAGAGCGGGTCGCGGGTGTCGAAGGGGAGGTCCTCGCGGGCCTCGGCGACGGCCGCGTCCGAGGACGGCAGGTCGAAGGGCAGGGACGCCGTCATCGGCGAGCGGCCCAGGGCGGCGTCCAGCACGACGTCGTCGGCGGCGCCGAACTCGCCGATCAGCAGCGCCGCGTGCGGCGCGAGCGGGGTGAGCACGGCCGGCCGCTCCAACTGCGCGACGAGGACCGTGGGGACGGTGGCGGCCAGCGCGGTGAGCCGGTCCACCTCCGCCGCCGGGAACTCCAGCGAGCCGCTGTGGAAGTGCCGCTCCAGCAGGCCCTCGCGCCGCTCGTACGGCGTGGCCAGGCGCACGACGGCCAGATCGGCCCCGGCCGGGTCCCCGACGACGGTGCCGTACCGGGCGGCGACGGCCGGGTCGACGCCCTCGACGTACAGCCGGGCGGCGGGCCGCGGCCGGCCGGCGAGGTGGACCAGCGAGCGGCGCTGGACCTCGCGGCCGAGCTCCAGGGAGTCCGGGGCACCGACCAGCGCTGCCGCGGCGTCCGGATCGACGTACGGGTCGTCGAACAGCCCGAGGCGGAACTTGTCGCGCAGGATGCGGCGCACCGACTCGTCCAGGCGGGCCTCGTCGACCGCGCCGGAGCGGACGGCGGCGAGGACCAGCTCCGGGTCGGTCTCGCCGCCGAGCTGGTCGGCGCCCGCCTCCAGGGTGAGGACGACCTGCTCGGCGACGGACAGCCGCTCGACGCCCCAGTGGCGCGGGGGCAGGGTGACCACGCCGGGCACGTCCATCCCGGTGATGGCGTTGAAGTCGGTGCAGACGACGCCGTCGAAGCCGTAGCGCCCTCGCAGCAGGCCGGTGATGACGTCCCGGTTGAAGTTGGCGCCGACCTCGGCGAGACCGCTGCCGGACGGGATCGCGTAGGCGGGCATGATCTGCGCGGTGCCGGCCGCGAAGGCGGCCTCGAACGGGCGCAGGTGGGTCTCGAAGCCGCCGCCCGGGTAGACCAGTCGGCGCCCGGCGGCGAAGTGCGAGTCCTCGCCGCCGGCCTGGGGGCCGCCGCCGGGGAAGTGCTTGGTCATGCAGGCGACGCTGTCCGGGCCGATCCGCTCGCCCTGGAGGCCCTCGATGTAGGCGGTGATCATGCGCGAGGCGCGGTCCGGGTCCTCCCCGAAGGTCCCGCTGATCCGGGCCCAACGGGGCTCGGTCGCCAGGTCGGCCATCGGGTGGATGGCGACCCGGATGCCGACGGCGCACAGCTCGCGGCGGATCAGGTCGGCGTAGCGGCGCACCAGTGCGGGGTCGTCGGTCGCGGCCAGGCCGATCGGCTCGGGGCCGGTGCTGAAGCCGCCGCCGGTGTGGGCGGTGGCCGGGTTGGCGGTGAAGCCGTGCCGGGGGTCCGAGGAGAGGGTGACCGGGATGCCCAGGCGGCCGGCCTCGGCGAGGTCCTGGACGTGGTTGTTCCACTCGGCCATCGCGCGGGCGCCGGGGACGGCCATCATGGCGAAGTGGGTGAGGCCGCGCTCGGCGATCAGGTGCGCGCCGGACGGGAACGGCGGGTGCTCGCCGGGGAGCATCCGGCCGTGCAGCATCTGCGCGGCCTTCTCCTCCGTGGTCATCCGGGCGAGGAGGTCCTCGACCCGCTCCTCGACGGGGAGCCGCGGGTCCTCGTAGGGCTCCATGGTGCCGTTGTGGTTGAGGTCGCGGAACGGCGTGCCGTCGGTGTGCCGCAGCAGGGTCAGCATGCCGCCGCCTCCGGGGCCCCGGTGCGGGCGGCGGCCTTGGCGCGGAAGGCGTCCAGGGTCGCGGCGCCGACCCCGCAGGCGGTCAGGAAGCCGGCCGCGCCGCCGTGCCGGGTGCGGACCAGGTCGAGGAAGGTCTCCATGGCCCCGGCGGGGGCCTCCAGCAGCGGGGCGGGCACGACCAGCCGGCCGGCCTCGACCTCGTTGAGGGCGGCGCGGTTGCGGTCGGCCAGGCCCGCCCAGATCCGCTCGATGGCGTCGTTGGTGCGGGCGTAGTCGGCGACGATCTCCTCGGCGGGCACCCCGAGGAGGTCCAGCAGCAGTGCGGTGAGCAGTCCGGTGCGGTCCTTGCCGGCGGCGCAGTGCACCAGCACGCCGCCGGGGCGGGTGGCGGCCTCGACGGCGGCGGCGAGCCCCTGCGGTGCGGACTCGGCCATCAGCAGGTAGAAGACGCCGAGGTCGGCGGCGGTGGTCATGGTGCGCATGGCCCGGGCCAGTTCGTCGTTGGTCGGCTCGATCCGGGCGGCGACCACGTCCACGCCGGCGGCCTCGGCGGCGGCCCAGTCCCCGGGGTCGGACTCGGCCTCGCCCCGGAGGTCGACGACGGTGGCGATGCCGTGGTCGAGCAGGTGGGCGGCGGTGGCCGCGTCGGCGGCGGGGAAGGGCTGGGCGGAGCGGAAGAGGACGCCGGGGCGGATCCACCGGTGCGCGGGGTCGGCGAGGGCCGAGGGGTCGCGGAAGTTGACGAGGGGCATGCGGGGGGCCTTTCGGGGATGTGCGGGTGCTTGCGGGGGGCCCTCGGCCGTGCGGGAGGCCGGACGAGAGCGTGCGGTGCCGTCCCGGCGGCCGTCGGCGCGCCGGGCGGGCGGGGGAAGAGGAGTGCGGGCGGGGGAAGAGGGGAGCGGGGCCGGGCCGGGGTCAGCCGGCGGTGTCGAGTACGTCCCGGTAGGCCCTGACCCAGTCGGCCACCGTGCCGGTCTCGGTCGCGATCAGGACGTGTCGCCGCACCATGCCGCCGAACAGCGCGCCGAGCGCGCTCGGGCGCAGGTCGGTGGCCGGGTCGACGCCGAGGCGCTCGGCCGCGATGGTGACGGTGCGTTCGGCGAAGGCGTCGATCACGACCACGGCGTAGTCGCGCACGGAGCCCTGTACGGAGACCAGGTCCCGGCGCAGCCGGCGGCGGCGCTCGGTGTGCTCGACGGGTTCCTCCAGCCGTCCGCCGGTGACGGTGAGCGCGTGGTCGAGCGCGGCCCAGAGCGGGAGTTCGGCGGGGGCGGCGGCGAAGGCGTCGAAGATGGCCTGGCCGAAGTCCCAGCCGAACAGCAGGGCTTCCTTGGCGGGGTAGTAGCGGAAGAACGTGCGGTGGGCGATGTCGGCGCGGTGGCAGATCTCGTTCACCGTGGTGCGTTCGAAGCCCTGCTCCTCGAAGAGGTCGAGCGCCGCGCTGCGGATGCTGTCGCGGGTGCGCGCCTTCTTGCGGTCGCGCATGCCCGGCTCCGCCACGGTGTCCTTCCCCTGCATCGTTCTTCCGTTTCCCTTCGGTGAGTTGACGTGTGGATGGGGCCGCCGGTGGGGCGGCTGAGAGTACCGAACCACGTCGGACCGGGCCCGCTCAAGGCGGGCACCGACTCTTCGGGGGCTCGTCATCCGGAATTTGCACAACTGCCTTTTGGCAGTACTGCCACTTCCGGAATGGTGTGGGGCGTCGGCGGCCGGACTCCCCACGACCGCCCCCCACCTCCCCCGAACCGAGGAACCATGAAGCGCCACTACCTCCTGGCATCGGCGGCCCTCGCCACCGCGCTCACCCTCACCGCCTGCTCCGCCTCCGACGACGCGGTGTCCGGCGGCGGCGCCGGGAACACCGGCCCGGCGGGCGACGGGCCGGCCGTGGACGGCGGCACGCTCAGGATCGGCCTGGACCGGCCGTTCGCCAGGCTCGACCCCGCCGACGGCACCCTCACCTCGATGCCGATGATGGTCCTCGCCAACGCCCTGTACGACCCGCTGATGGTCAACGGCGACAACGGCGCCGTCCGGCCCTACCTCGCCAAGTCCTTCACCCCCAACGGGGACGCCACGGTCTGGACCCTCGACCTGCACGAGGGCGTGACGTTCAGCGACGGCAAGCCGCTGGACGCCCAGGCCGTCGCCGACCACGTGGCCCGGCTCGCCAAGCCGGAGAGCAAGTGCGCCTGCGCCGTCGACGCGGCCGCCATCGGCGCCACCACCGTCGCCGGCCCGACCACCCTCACCTTCACCCTCAAGGCGCCCGACGCCGCCTTCCCGAACATGTTCACCCGCTCCCTCGGCTACGTCTCCGAGGCACCCGCCGGCGACGCCCCCGCCGTCGGCTCCGGCCCGTACACCGTGGAGAGCGTGCAGCCCGGAGTCTCCGTCACCCTCACCCGCAACCCCGCCTACTGGGGCACCCGGGGCCACGCCGACAAGCTCGCCTACCGGGTGCTCCCCGACACCGACAGCCGCTACCAGTCGCTGCGCTCCGGCGACACCGACCTGATCTGGACCGAGACGCCCAGCCAGCTCAAGCAGGCCGCCGGAGACGGGCTGCGCAGCGCCACCGGGCCCGGCGCCACCACCACCGTCGTCTTCAACACCAGGTCCGCGCCCTTCGACGACGCGCGGGTGCGCCGGGCCGTGCAGTACGCGATCGACCGCGACGCCGTGGAGAAGGTCGCCTCCCTGGACCAGGGCGCCGCCTCGGACGGCCCGATCGGCTCCCGCTCCCCGTACCGCACCGCGCCCGCGTACCCGGCCCACGACGCGGCCCGGGCCAGGGCCCTGCTCGCCGAGGCCGGCCACCCCGACCTCGCCTTCGACTACCTCGTCGACAGCCGCCCCGAGGGCCAGCAGCGCGCCACCGTGATCCAGCAGATGCTCGGCGAGGCCGGGATCAAGGTGACCATCAAGCCGCTCGACGCCGCGGGCCTGGGCACCGCGATGCTCCAGCACAAGTTCCAGGTGATCGACTTCCCCACCAGCATGTTCGGCGACACCGACACCGCGCTCACCAGCCTCTACCTGCCCGACTCCCCGTACAACTTCATGAGCTGGTCCGACCCGGAGACCTCGAAGGCGATCACCGAGGGCCGCGCCTCGACCGACCCCGCCAAGCGCGCGGACGCCTACCAGCAGGCCGCCCGGCGGATCGTCGGCGAAGCGCCGATGGCCTTCGTCACCGAGAACACCGTCGGCTTCCTCGGCGCCGCCAAGGTCGGCGGACTGCCCGACCTGAGCAAGCGCACCGTCCTCAACGTCTCCCCGGCCACGCTGTGGGTGAAGCGATGAGCCCCCGGGCCGCACTGCGCCACGGCGGGCAGGCCGGCCGGGCCGCCGCCGTCCTGCTCCTGGTCACCGTCGCCGCGCTCGCCCTGCCGCACCTGATGCCCGGCTCACCCGCCGTCGCCGCCCTCGGCCCCACCGCCACCCCCGAACAGCTCACCGCGTACGAGGCCCGGCTCGGCCTGGACCGCAACGTGCTCGCCGCCACCTGGCAGTGGATCGCCGACGCCCTGCACGGCGACCTCGGCCACTCGCTCTCCACCGGCGCCGCCGTCACCACCGAACTCGCCGACCGCATCCCCGTCACCCTCGAACTCTTCCTCGCCGCCCAGCTGGTGGCGCTCTGCATCGCCGTGCCCGTCGCCCTGCTCTCGGCCTGGAAGCCCGGCGGCACCTTCGACCGGATCGCCACCGCCGGCACCTTCGGCTGGCTCGCCGTGCCCGGCTTCGCCCTCGGCCTGCTGCTCATCTGGATCGCCGCCGTCCAACTGCGGATCCTGCCCGCCACCGGCTGGACCCCGTTCACCGAGGACCCCGTCGAGAACCTGCGCCACCTGGTGCTGCCCGCGCTCACCCTCGGCCTCACCGAGGCCGCCGTCTTCACCCGCACCCTGCGCGGCCAACTGCTCGACACCCTCGACCAGCCGTACATCGCCGCCGCCCGCAGCCGCGGCATGGGCACCTCCCGGCTGCTGCTGCGCCGCGCCCTGCGGCCGTCCAGCCTGCCGCTGGTCACCCTGGTCGGGATCGGCATCGGGACCTCGCTGGGCGGCTCGGTGCTGGTCGAGTCGCTGTTCGCGGTGCCCGGCGTCGGCAGCCTGGCGGCCGGCGCCATCACCGGCCGGGACTTCCCGGTCGTCCAGGCCGTGGTGGTGGTCAGCGCCGTCGGCGTGGTCGCGGCCACCTTCGCGGTCGACCTGCTGTACCGCACGATCGACCCGAGGATCGCCCATGAGCACCGCTGAGACCACAGCCCTGACGACCGCTCCGCGCACCGCCCGGCGCAGGCCCCCCGCCGGGGTGCTCGCCGCCGCGGCCTGGCTGGCCGTCGTCGCCCTCACCGCCCTGCTGCTCCCGCTGCTGCCCGGCTTCGACCCGCTGCACGGCGACTTCGCCCACCCCTCCGCCGCCCCCGGCCCGGGCCACTGGCTGGGCACCGACGCCGCCGGGCGGGACGTCCTGCAACGCACCGTCGCCGGCGCCCGCGCCTCCTTCACCGTCGCCGGCCTGACCATCCTGGTCGGACTGCTCGGCGGCGGACTGCTCGGCCTCGCCGCCGGCTGGTTCCGCGGCCCGCTCGACAAGGCGATCGGCTTCGCCACCGACCTGCTGATGTCCGTCCCCAGCCTGATCCTGGTGATGATCGCGGTCTCCCTGCGCGGCCCCGGCCTCGTCGTGATCGGCACCCTGATCGGCCTGTTCACCGTCCCGCACTTCACCCGGGTGGTCCGCGCCGTGGTCCTCTCGCTCAGTGAGCGCGGCTTCGTCCAGGCCGCCCGCATGCTCGGCACCACCCCGACGCGCATCCTGCGCCGCGAGATCGTCCCGCACGTCGCGCCGGCCGCCCTGACCTTCGCCTTCACCGCCACCACCGTCGCCATCGTCGCCGAGGGCTCGCTCAGCTTCCTCGGCTTCGGACTGCGCCCGCCGGAACCCTCCTGGGGCGGCATCATCGCCGAGGGCCGCACCACGCTCGGCAGCGCGCCGTGGATCTCGCTGGCCCCCGCCGCCGTGCTCTGCCTGACCGTCCTCGCCCTCAACTACCTCGGGGAGCACCTGCGTTCGGGTGGCCCCGCCGCCGCGAAGGGAGCGCGCGGATGACCTCCGCCCCCGTCCTCGACATCCGCTCGCTCGACACCGTCCTGCACACCCCCGACGGCCGGGCCCTGCACGTCCTGCACGACGTCAGCCTCGGCATCGCCGCCGGCGAGTGCCTCGGCGTGGTCGGCGAGTCCGGCTCCGGCAAGTCCGTGCTCGCCCGCACCGTCCTCGGCGTCGAATCCCGCACCACCAGGGCCGTCGCCACCGGACGGATCCTGCTGAACGGCGAGGACCTGCTCACCGCCGCCCCCGCCCGCCGCGCCGCCCTGCTCGGCACCGGCATCGCCATGGTCCACCAGGACCCGATGACCTCGCTCAACCCGGTGATCCGGATCGCCGACCAGGTGACCGAGTCCATCACCAACCGGCGGCGCCTCTCCCGCCGCGAACGGCTGCGCACCGCGGCCGAACTGCTCGCCGCCGTCGACGTCCCCGACCCCGCCCGGCGGGCCCGCGCCCACCCGCACGAACTCTCCGGCGGCCTGCGCCAGCGCGTCGGCATCGCCGCCGCCCTGGCCGGCGAACCCGCCCTGCTGCTCGCCGACGAACCCACCACCGCCCTGGACGTCACCGTCCAGCGCACCGTCCTCGACCTGCTCGACCAGCACCGGCACAGCCGGGGCCTGGCCACCCTGCTGATCACCCACGACATCGGCCTGCTGTACGGGCGGGCCCGCCGCATCGCCGTCATGTACGGCGGCCGGATCGTCGAGACCGGCCCCACCGAGGCCGTCACCGCACACCCCCGGCACCCCTACACCGCGGCCCTGCTGCGCTCCGTCCCCCGCGTGACCGGCCCGCTGCGCCGCACCCTGCCCGCCATCCCCGGCTCGCCGCCCGACCTCACCCGGCCGATCCCCGGCTGCCCCTTCGCCCCGCGCTGCGACCGGGCGACGGACCTGTGCGGCACCACCGCGCCGCCCGTGCACACGGCGGCGGACGGGCACACCGCCTCCTGCCACTTCCCGCTCACCGCGCCCGACGAACTGGAGCCCGCGGCATGACCCCGGCCCGCGCCCCCATGATCCCCGGTCCCGTTCCGGCCGCCGCTCCCGCCGCCGGAGCGGCCGTCCTGGCGGCCACCGGCCTCGCCGTCGTGCACCGCACCCGGTCCGGACCGCTGCATGCCGTCAGCGGCGTCGACCTGGCCCTCCACGAGCGCCGCACCCTCGCCCTGGTCGGCGAGTCCGGCTCCGGCAAGAGCAGCATCGCCAAGGCGCTGCTCCGGCTTCCCCCGCCCACCGCGGGCACCGTCACCCTCGACGGCACCGACCTGGCCACGCTCTCCCCGCGCGCCCTGCGGGCCGTCCGGCCCCGGCTGCAGATGGTCTTCCAGGACCCGCTCTCCTCGCTCAACCCGCGCCGCCGGGTCCGCGACATCGTCGCCGAACCCCTCGACGCCCACCCCGGGCCGGCCCGCGACCGCGAGGAGCGCGAGGAGGCCGTGGAGCGCCGGCTGGCGGCCGTCGGCCTGCCGGCTGCCCTGTTCGGCGACCGCCGCCCCCACCAGCTGTCCGGCGGACAGGCCCAACGGGTCGCCATCGCCCGGGCCCTGGCCGCCGGGCCGCGCGTCCTGATCGCCGACGAGGCCGTCTCCGCGCTCGACGTCTCGGCCCAGGCCACCGTGCTCAACCTGCTGCGCGGGCTCACCGAGGAACACGGCCTGGCCGGCCTGTTCATCTCCCACGACCTCGGCGTGGTACGGGCGGTGAGCGACGACGTGGCCGTGCTCCAGCTCGGCCGCATCTGCGAGCGGGGCCCCACCGAAGCCGTTCTCGCGGCCCCGGCGCACCCCTACACCGCCGCGCTGCTCGCCGCCGTCCCCGAACCCGGCCGACCACTGCGCGACACCGGGCTGCTGCCCGCCGACCCGCCCTCGCCGCTGGCCCCGCCGTCCGGTTGCCGCTTCCGTACCCGGTGCCCGCTGGCCGACGCCCGGTGCGCGGCGGAGGAGCCGCGGCTGCGTGAGGTGGGGCAGGGGCGTGCGGTGGCGTGCCACCGGCCGCTGGCGGTCGGGGAGGTGACGGAGAACCTGATCTGACAGAGAATCTGAGCTGACGATCCGTCACATGTGGGCGCTGATCCGGCCGCCGGCGCTGAGCACGATGTACACGCCGTTGGCGTTGGCGGCGACGTCGTGCTGGTTGGCCTCCAGCGTGTCGGAGTCCGCGCCCGGCTGGCCGGTGATCTGCGCCCGGAAGTGGAGTTCGCCGACCTTCGTCACCTTGGCCGTCCAGCCGCCGGGCAGGCTGAAGGTACCCGGCCCCTGGTGTGCGCCGCCCATCCAGGCGTGGACCTGGCCGTCCGTCGAGAGTGTGACGAACATGTCGTTGAAGTCGACGCCGGTGTCGGCGTCCTTCGTCTCCAGGGTGCCGAGGACCTGGCCGCTGTGGATGATCTTGGCGCGGTAGTTCTGCGGGCTGGTCTCCTGGATCTCGACGGTGCTGCCGTCCGGCAGGGTCTGGGTGCGGGCCGGGGAGCCGGGCTTGGCCGCCCCGGCCGGAGCGGTGGTGGTGCGTGCGGTCGGCTTGGCGGTCGGCGGGGCACCGGCGTTGGTGCCGGGCGCGGTCGTCGGGGCGGCCCCCGGTGCGGTGGCCGGCGCGCCGCTGCCGGAGGCGTCGGGTGCGGCGGCCGGCGGGGTGGTCGGCACGGTGGTCGCGGCCGAGGTCGGTGCGGCGCTGCCGTGGGTGTCGGAGGAGGAACTGCACGCCGTCGCGGCGGGGACCAGCAGAGCGGCTGTCAGGACGGTGCCGGCCAGCGAGCGGACAGCGGCGGCACGGCGGGTCGTCTTGAGGGTCATGCGGGTCTCCTGAACCAAGTGCGGGTGAGGACACGTGCGTTGCCCGCCCCCGTCGGCTTGGGGACCCGGAGGCGTTCGCGCTGTGTGCAGGATCGAAGTTAGTACGAACAGTCGACGGAATAGCGCGTTCCGTGTCACCGGACTGTCACGTCCCCGGGCGTCCGCGTCCCGGCCGGGCTGCTGCTACACCGGCAGGAGACGGGTGATCAGTTCGCCCAGGCGGCGGGCGTTGCGGCAGGGGTGCATTTCGACGACGGCCGCGTAGGCCAGGGCGGCGGAGTCGCCGGTCGGCCAGAGGGCGGGCGGTTCCGGGTTCAGCCAGAAGACCCGGCGGGCCCGGGCGGCGATCAGGCGCAGGGCGTCCGGGTTCGGGTCGCGGTGGTTGGTGCGGGCGTCACCGAGGACCAGCAGGCAGGTGCGCGGGCCGACCGCGTCCAGGTGCCGTTCGGCGAACTCGCCCAGCGCGGAGCCGTAGTCGCTGTTGCCGTGGTGGCCCATGACCTTGGCGTCGGTGAGGATCCGGGCGGCCAGCCGGGCCGGATCGTCGCCGTTCCGGAGCAGGCCGGTGACCTCGGCGGTGCGGTTGACGAAGGCGAACACCCGGACCTTGGCGAACTGTTCGCTCATCGCCTGCACCAGCAGCATGGTGAAGTCGGCGAAGCCCGCCACCGAGCCGGAGACGTCGCACAGCAGCACCAGCTCCGGCCGGGCCGGGCGGCGCAGCCGGTACGCGGGGCGCAGCGGGACGCCGCCGGTGGAGAGCGAGCGGCGCAGGGTCCGGCGCAGGTCGATCCGGCCGCGGGCGGCGCGGCGGCGCCGGGCGGCCAGTCGGGTGGCGATCTTGCGGGCCAACGGGTGGACGGTGCGGCGCAGTTCGGCGAGCTGGTCGCGGCCGGCGTAGAGGAAGTCGATCCGGTCGGCGGTGGGGGCGACGGCGCGCTCGGCGATCCGCTCGGGGCCGTGCAGTTCGGCGACCCGGCGGCGGGCCTCGCCGGAGACCAGTGCGCGGAAGTCGCGGATGCGGCGGCGGATCTCGTCGGCGAGGACGCGGTCGGCGAGGTCGCGGTCGTCGGGGCCGCCGTCGTCGGGGCCGCCGTCGTCGGGGCCGGTTCCGGGGGCCCGTTCGCGCAGGGCGGTGAGGATCCGGGCGAGCAGTGTCTCGGGGGCGAGCCGCCCGAGCGCCTGCTGGGCGGACCAGCCGTCGGAACCGGGGGTGCGGCCGCTGCCGTACCGGCCGAAGGCCTCCATGACCTCGCCGGCGAGCCGGGCCTGGGCGGCGCGGTCGTCGGCGGCGAGGGCGGCGGCGAGGCGTTCGCGCAGGTCCTCGCGGAGCGGGTCGGGCCGGCCGAAGCGCGGGGGCTCCGGGTCCTGCGGCACCGGCGGCGGGTCGGCGCGGACGGCCTCGGGGGTGCCGACGCCCAGCGGGAAGAAGAGGTCGAAGGCGGCGTCGAAGACCTGCCGTTGGCCGTCCGAGCGCAGCAGGGCCGCGGCGAGGCCCGCCCGCATCTGCTCGCGGTCGGCGAAGCCGAGGACGTCGAGGACGGCGGCCGCGTCCACCGTCTCGGCCGGGCCGATCCGCAGGCCGTGGCCGCGCAGGGCGCGGACCAGGGCGGTGAGGCGGGCGGCGGTGTCGGCGGGGGGTGCGGCGGGCGGCGCGGGGTCGGACCGGCCGGGGCGGCCCGGTCCGGGGGCGTTCGGTCCGGGGCCGGCGGTCATGCGAGGGTGAGCTTCCGGGCGGCCTTCCGGATGTCGTCCTGGTGCTTGAGGATCACCCCGAGGGTGTCCCGGACGACGGTGTCGTCGAGGGTGTCCGCGCCGAGCGCCAGCAGGGTGCGGGCCCAGTCGATGGTCTCGGCGACGGAGGGGGCCTTGCGCAGCTCCAGCGCGCGCAGCGCGCCGACGATCCGGACCAGGGACTCGGCCAGGGTGTCGTCCAGGCCGGGCACCTTGAGCCGGACGATCCGGCGCTCCAGTTCGGCGTCCGGGTAGTCGAGGTGGAGGAAGAGGCAGCGGCGGCGCAGCGCCTCGGAGAGCTCACGGGTGGCGTTGGAGGTGAGCAGCACGAAGGGGCGGCGGCGGGCGGTGATGGTGCCGAGTTCGGGGACGGTGATCTGGAAGTCGCTGAGCACCTCCAGCAGCAGTGCCTCCACCTCGACGTCTGCCTTGTCCATCTCGTCGATCAGCAGCACCGTCGGCTCCTCGCCGCGGATGGCGGTGAGCAGCGGTCGGGCGAGCAGGAACTCCTCGCCGAAGATGTCGCCGCGGGCCTCGTCCCAGCCCTCGTCGCGGCCGGCCGTGATCCGCAGCAGCTGCTTGGCGTGGTTCCACTCGTAGAGCGCGCGGGCCTCGTCGATGCCCTCGTAGCACTGGAGCCGGACCAGCCGGGCCTGTCCGATCGCGGCGACGGCCTTGGCGAGTTCGGTCTTGCCGACCCCGGCCGGGCCTTCGACCAGCAGGGGCTTGCCGAGCCGGTCGGCGAGGAAGACGGTGGTGGCCACGGCGGTGGAGGCCAGGTAGCCGGTGGCGGCGAGCCGCTCGGCGGCGTCCGCGACGGAGGTGAAGAAGCCGGTGCCGTTCGCGGGTCCGCTCCCGTGCCGGGTCCCGCTGTCGCCGCTGCCGTTGCCGCTGCCCATGTGCCCGCCCCGTTCCGGTCCGCCGTCTCCGTGCGGCGTCACCCTACCGGCCGGTCACTTCGCTGTCCCGGGGCCGGCCCGGTCCCGAGGGGGCCGTCCCGGCCGGCCCGGGACCACGCCGGGCGCCGTCGTGCGGGCGGGCACGGGGGAGCGGCGTACGGCGTGCCTCGGGTGCCGTACGCCGCCGTCGTGCCGGTGTGCCCTGGCGTCAGTTGACGTAGAGCAGCGGGCTGCCGGCCACCGAGGTGTCGGCGACCGGGCCGTAGGTGGCGCTGAAGTAGCCGGTCGAGAAGCACAGGCCCGGGCCGGAGACCAGGGCGAACGGCTGGGCGGAGAAGCCGATGGTGTTGCCGGTGTTCGAGGTGGTGCCGTTGATCCCGGTGGAGTTCTGGTACTTGCAGGTGATGCTGCCCAGGATGGTGTTGAGCACCACGGTGGTGCCCATCGGGCCGGCCGCGCCCGGGGTGAGGGAGACGGGGTTGCCGGGGGCGTCGCTGACCGTGTTGGTGAACGGCAGGTTGTTGACGGTGATGCTGCGGACGCCCGTGACGCCGAGGACGTTGGACGTGCAGGAGCCGAAGGTCTGGGTGTTGAGCTGCTCGACGGCGCTGCCCGGGGCGGCCGGGTTGGCGGTGACGGTCGCCGAGAAGGCGGAGGCGGCACACTTGATGCCGCTCGTCCCGGTGGCGCTGCTGTAGAAGGTCGCGTAGCTGCCGGAGACCAGGTTGGCGGAGAGCACGTCGCCGACGGAGACGGCCGGGCCGCTCGGACTGTCGGTGGTCAGTACGGCGGAGTCGGCCTGGGCGGGTGCGATGGCCGCGCCGGTGAGGGCGAGGGTGGCGAGGGCGGTGGTGGCGAGGGTGCGGCTGATGCGCATGAGGGTGCCTCTCTCCGTCCGGGGGACGGGTGGGGGAATCCCCGCGTGCGGGTGTGGTGGTGTGCACGACGGGGGAGGTGCATGGCGTACCGGGGGCTCCGGCGGGGCCGCGGGTACGGGCGGGCCCGGCGCCACGGGCCCGCTCGTGCGGTACGGCGGGGTGCGGACGTGCGCAAGGGGACGTCCGGCGGTGCGAGTGGTACGGCCTTGCGTACGTACGGCGGTACGGCGGTACGTCGGTGCACGACACGGCGGCTCGGCGGCAGGGCACGGCGGAACCGCGCCGTGCCGGTGCGGACGAGCGGTGCCGTGAGGGTGCACGTCGGCGGCTGCCACCGCCGCGGGCCCGCGCCCGTCGTGGTCCCGGTGGGTCCGGGCGGTTCGCCCGGGCCGTAGGGCCCCTGGAGGTCGGCCGGTGGGGGCCTGCTCGCCCACCGGTTGGAAACCTGTCAGTGTTGTAAACCCAGTGCTCCGTCAATGTCAATACAGGACACAGGAGTTGGTGATGGATCGGAACTACCGCCGGAGTGCCGACGTGGTCCTGCTGCCGGGTGCGCGGACCGGCCGCGATCCCGCCCGGTCGATCAAGCCGGGCCCGCGCCGGCAGCCCGCGGGCGTGGTCGCCGCGACCCAGCGCGAGCGGCTGCTGGACGGCCTGGTCCAGACCGTCGCCGAACGCGGCTACCAGCATGCGACGGTGAGCGACATCTGCCGCGCGGCGGGGGTGACCAGGCCGGTCTTCTACGAGCTGTTCAGCGGCAAGGAGGACGCCTTCCTGGCCGCGCACCGGTACGGCACCGGGGTGGTGCTCCGGCGGATGGCAGCGGCCTTCGCGGCCGAATCCGACTGGTGCCACGGGATCCGCCAGTCGCTCGGCGCGATGCTCCAACTGCTCGCGGGAACACCCGCGTTCGCCACCATGGCGGTGATCGAGATCGAGGGGGTCGGCCCGGCCGGGCGGCGCGAGCGCGACCAACTCCTGACCCGGTTCAGGGCGTTTTTCGCGGAAGTCCCCCAACTCCCGGGCGGGGTCGCGGTGCAGGAGATGGTGGATGCCGTGGTGGGCGGCGTCTACAGCGCGCTCCACCGCCGGATCGACTCCGGCCGGACCGAACAACTCCCCGAACTGCTACCGGTGTTGAGCCTGTTCTGCCTCGCGCCGTTCCTCGGACCTGCGGAAGCGGCCGCCAGACTCGGCTCAAGGGTTCGTGAAGATCCTTCGTGCACCCGTATTGACCCGGCCAATACCGGGCAGTAGCTTCCCAGTTACCCACCGCGCTCCGCCCGGACCCGTCCCGCTGCCGAGGGACGGGTCCGGGCGGGTCGCGGAACGCTGTCCGCGCCAGGACAACGTGCCAGTGCCTGCACACCCATCCACCCACAGGGAGCACACATGGCCATGTCCGAGGACGCCGCCGCCGCGGCCGAGACCCCGCAGCAGGCCGGACCGAGAAGAGGCCGGGTACGGCTGAAGCGCACCGCCCTGATGGCCGTGCCCGCCATCGCCGCCGGGGGCATCCTGATGGCGCTCACCGCCCAGGGCGTGCTCGCCGCCCAGTTCTCCATCTCCGGCATGCCGTTCACCATCACCGCCGACAAGCTGGACGGCAAGGGCTTCGCGCAGTTCGGCTCGCTGGACTCGATGATCCCCGACAGCCCCAACCAGGGCTCCACTGGCGGCCAGGTGCTGGTCGCGGTATCGGCGATCAAGAGCGCCGAGATCACCAACCTGTGCCAGAGCGTCGACCTCGGCGGCATCAACCTGGTGATCCACGCGGGCGACGGCGGCACCCCCGTCAGCGCCACCAACCTCACCACCGACTCCGATCTGCTGTCCGGCGACGCGGAGTTCACCAACATCGAGATCGGCGGCGACGCCAGCACGTACACGAAGGCCGGCCCGGCGGGCAAGGGCAACCCGGGCGTCTTCGGCCAGCAGGCCGACACCGTCGTGCTGACCCACCTCAAGCAGCACAACTACGCGAGCACCGCCGTCGGGTTCAAACTGCCCAACCTGCGGCTGAGCTTCGGCTCCCAGGGCTGCTGACCGTGACGGAGTCCGTACCGGAGCCGGCCGGGACCGGCGGGGCCGCCGGGGAACGGGCCGAGGGGGTGGCGGCCGAGGGGACGGCCGCCGCGCCCGGCACCGCCGCCACGGAAGCCGCCGCCGGGCCCGGGGCCCGCCCGGGCACGCGCGACTGGCGGGGCAGGCGACCGTTCTGGGGCGGGCTGCTGGTGCTGCTCGGCGGCGCCGAGATCCTGTTCACGCTGCGGGCCCCGCTGCCCGTCATGCTGCACATCGGGATGGAGGGCCTGGCCGGGTACCTGGTGCCCGCCGTGATGGTGCTGTGCGGCCTGCTGATCCTGTTCAACCCGGCGCAGCGGCTGTTCTACTCCATCCTCGCCGTGCTGGCCGCACTGGCGAGCTGGGTCACCTCCAACCTGGGCGGCTTCCTGATCGGGATGATGCTCGGGGTGGTGGGCTCCTGCCTCACCTTCGGCTGGCTGCCCGAGCAGCCGCTGCGCCGTGGCCGGCAGCGGCGGCTGGACCGCCGCGAGGAGCGGCGGACGGGCCGGACGGCCTCGGTGTGACGGGACTGCCCCGCGCCCTGGTGATCGGAGAGCACCGGGGCGCGGGGCACCTTCGCGTTCGCGCGAGGCGGTGAGCGGTCGGCCCGTCGTACGGCCCGCTGTACGGCCGGCCGCGCGGCCGGCTCAGATCGTGGCGGCGTCGATCACGAAGCGGAACCGGACGTCGCCGTCCAGCACCCGCTGGTACGCCTCGTTGATCCGGTCGGCCGGGATCAGCTCGATCTCGGCGGTGATGCCGTGCTCACCGCAGAAGTCCAGCATCTCCTGGGTCGCCGGCAGCCCGCCGATCATCGACCCGGCGAGCGAGCGGCGCCCGCTGATCAGCGCGTGGGCGTTGACCGAGACCGGCTTCTCCGGTGCGCCGACCTGCACCATGGTGCCGTCGACCCGCAGCAGCCCCAGGTAGGCGCTGAGGTCGAGGTCGGCGGAGACGGTGTTCACGATCAGGTCGAAGGTGCCCGCGAGCTCGGTGAAGGTGGCCGGGTCCGAGGTGGCCCGGTAGTGGTCGGCGCCGAGCTTCAGCCCGTCCTCGCGCTTGCGCAGCGACTGGCTGAGCACGGTGACCTCCGCGCCCATCGCGTGGGCGATCTTGACCCCCAGGTGGCCGAGGCCGCCGAGGCCCACGATCGCCACCTTCCTGCCCGGGCCCGCGCCCCAGTGGGCGAGCGGCGAGTACAGCGTGACGCCCGCGCACAGCAGCGGCGCGGCGGCGTCCAGCGGCAGGCTGTCGGGGATGGCGAGGGCGTACTCCTCGTCCACCACCAGTTCGCTGGAGTAGCCGCCGTACGTCGGCAGGCCGTCCTTGCCCGTGCCGTTGTAGGTGAAGACGACGCCGCCCTCGCCGGTGCAGTACTGCTGGAGGCCGGCCAGGCAGTTGTCGCACGCGCGGCAGGAGTCGACGAAGCAGCCGACGCCGACCCGGTCGCCGACCTTCCAGCGGGTGACGCCGGGGCCGACCTCGGCGACCACGCCGGCGATCTCGTGGCCCGGGACCATCGGGAAGATGCCGGTACCCCAGTCCTCGCCGACCTGGTGGATGTCCGAGTGGCAGATGCCGGAGTACTTGATGTCGATCACGATGTCCTGCGTGCCCACGGCCCGCCGGGTGACGGTGGTCTTCGCCAGCGGGGCGTCGGGCCGCTGCGCCGCGTAGGCGGCGACGGTGCGGGTGGTGCCGGGGGTGGTGCTCGTCGTGGTGCCCGTGCTCGTCGTGGTGCCCGTGCTCGTCGTGGTGCCCGTGCTCTTCGTCGTCTCGTTCGTCATGCCCCCAAGACTGCGGCGGGGCGGCCGGGCCAACCAGACCAGAGGTCTACGTACGAACCCGGGACGTAGGGGCGCCGTGCGTACGAGCGCGCAACGTACGCACGGCAGTATCACCCTCGCACCCGCCCCCCGGCCCCCGACCGACCGCATACTGCACCCATGGACCAGCGCACCGAACTCAGCGAGTTCCTCCGATCCCGCCGCGCCCGGCTGCGGCCCGAGGACGTGGGCCTGCCCGACACCACCACCCGGCGCCGGGTGCCCGGCCTGCGCCGCGAGGAGCTGGCCCAGCTCGCCGGAGTCAGCACCGCCTACTACACCCGGCTCGAACAGGGCCACGGCGAGAGCGTCTCCACCGCCGTGCTGGACGCCATCGCCCGGGTGCTGCGGCTCAGCCCCGCCGAACGCGACCACCTCGGCCGGCTCACCAGGCCCGCCCGCCGCCGCCCCGGCCGGGCCGCCGCCCGGGTGCAGCGGGTGCGGCCGGAGCTGCAACAGCTGCTGGACGCGATGGAGAGCGTGCCCGCGTACGTCCTCGGCCGGCGGCTCGACGTCATCGCCTGGAACCGGCTCGGCTCCGCCCTGCTCGGCGACTTCGCCGCGATGCCGCCCGAGCAGCGCAACATGGCCTGGCACGTCTTCCTCGACCCGGCCGCGCAGGAGCTGTACGTGGACTGGGAGGGCAAGGCCGGCGACGTCGTCGGCATGCTGCGGCTGGACGCCGGACGCGACCCCGACGACCCCAGGCTCGCCTCGCTGATCGGCGAACTCTCGGTCAAGAGCGAGGACTTCCGCCGCCTCTGGGCCGCCCACGGCATCCAGGACAAGGGCCACGGCACCAAGCGGCTGCACCACGCGGTGGTCGGCGCGCTCAGCCTCCAGTACGAGACGCTGCGCCCGGCCGGGGACACCGACCAGGTGCTGGTCACCTACCACGCCGAGCCGGGCTCGACCTCGGCCGAGTCGCTGCGCCTGCTGGCGAGTTGGGCGGCCACCGAGTCCGCGGCGGCGCCGTCCGAGCGGCCGGCCGGGCGGACGGCCGGGCGGACGGCCGGGCGCTCCGCCCGCGAGTCCTCCGGTTCCCCGGCCGGTCCGTCCGCCGAGCGGCCCCGGTAGCGGCACCC
Organism: Kitasatospora sp. NPDC056446; assembly: GCF_042796115.1. Classification (NCBI taxonomy): domain Bacteria; kingdom Bacillati; phylum Actinomycetota; class Actinomycetes; order Kitasatosporales; family Streptomycetaceae; genus Kitasatospora; species Kitasatospora sp. NPDC056446. Next base: position 113,731 of record NZ_JBHTRF010000015.1, read on the forward strand.
GGCCGGCGCCGCGCTTGGCAAGGGGTCGATGGTCCCGGGTCCGTCCGGGGCGATCGGCCCTTCTCGCGCTCGGCGGGCCCGCAGTTGACTGGGCAGGACATGGACAACAGCAGCAGCATGAACACCACCACTGGCACCGCCACCGCCACCGCCGAGTACGACCGGCTGATCGCCCGCCACCACGCGATGCGCCTGCGCCGCCGGCTCCTCGCGCCCTCCTCCGCCCCGACCGGAGGAGACTTCGGGTACGGCGACCACGGGTCCGGGGAGCACGGGTACGGCGACTACGGCGAAGGCGGCGGCTACGACGGCGCCGCCGACCAGCGGCTGATCCGGCGCGACCTCGACCTGGTCGCCCCGCTGGCGGAGCTGATCGACCGCCTCTACGCGGTCATGTTCCGCCACCGCCCGTACCTGCGACCGCTCTTCCCCGCCTCGATGGAGTTCCAGCAGGCCCACCTGGAGCGGATCTTCCGGTACCTGGTCGACGGGCTCGACCGCCCCGCCGAACTGGACCGGACGCTGCGTCAACTCGGCCGGGACCACCGGAAACTGGGCGTCCGGCCGATCCACTACGAGGCCTTCGAGGAGGCCCTGTGCGCGGCGATCCGGCACCGGGCCGGCGAGCACTGGACCGAGGACCTGGAAGCCGCCTGGGTACGGATGCTGCGCTTCGCCGTCGGCGCGATGGTCGCCGGCGCGGACTCCGCGCTCACCGAACCCCCTTACTGGCACGCCGTGGTGACCGGCCACGAGCGCCGACGGCCCGACCTCGCCGTCCTGCGGGTGCGCACCGGCGAGCCGTACCCGTACCGCGCCGGGCAGTACGGCACCGTCGAACACCCGGCGCTCCCGCACACCTGGCGGCAGTACTCGATGGGCTGCGCCCCGCGCGCGGACAACGAGTTGGAGTTCCACGTCCGCCGGACCGGCCCCGCCGGAGTCAGCGCCGTGCTGGTCGAACACACCGCCGTCGGCGACCGGCTGCGGCTCGGCCCGCCGCGCGGCAGCCTGCTGCCCGACCAGGACGGCCGCGACCTGCTGCTGGTGGCGGGCGGCACCGGACTCGCCCCGATGAAGGCGATCATCGAGGAGCAGTCCGCGCACCGCCCGACCGGCCGCCGGGTCCACCTGTTCGTCGGCGCCCGGGACCGGTCGGACCTCTACGACTGGCAGGCGCTCGCCGAACTCGACCTGCACAAGCCGTGGTTGAGCCTCACCCCGGTGACGGCCGGCCGCCTCGCCGAGGCCGTCGCGGCGGCCGGGGACTGGCGCGACCACCTGGCCTGCGTCAGCGGCCCGGCCGGCATGGTCGCCGACGTCCGCGGCCGGCTGGTGTCGGCCGGCCTGCCGCTGGACCGGGTCCGGTTCGACCAGGCGCTGCACCGCTGAGCGGCCGCACCGGTCACAGCGGTCGCGGAGGTCACAGCGGTAGGGCAGCCACGGCGGTCACCGGAAGCAGTACGAGTCCGAGGAGGCGTCGCCGCCCGCCAGGTGGGTCTGGTGGACCCGCAGGCCCCGGAAGTCCGCGCCGTGCGGGTAGAAGCGCTCGTCGATGCTCAGGCCGCCCGCCTCGGTGTCGGCGTCCAGCTTGACGATCCACGGCTCGATGCCGTCCGGGTAGATCTGGTCGTCCCAGGCGCCGTAGAGGGAGTTGGTGAGGTACAGCCGGCGGCCGTCCCGGCTGATCTCCACCATCTGCGGCGCCCCGCTCACCGGCCGGCCCGGCTCGGCCGGGTGCGGGGTGCGGGCCACCACCCCGCCGAGGCGGACCGAGGAGGCCAGCCGGGGGTGGAACGGGTCCGAGACGTCGTACTGGAACAGCTCGCCGGTGCCCCAGGCGGACACGTACAGCCACCGGTCGTCCACCGACAGGTTGATGTCGGTGACCAGCGGCGGCACCGCGCCGAAGGGCTGCAGCGCGGGCGGCAGGTCCTCGGCCTTCGCGGGCTCGGCGGGGATCTCCAGCACCTTCCGCGCGGTGAACGCCGGCCCGTCCCGGTACCAGAGCCAGACCGAGGAGGAGAGGTCCTCGACGTTCGCCACCACGCCGACGAACCCCCACTCGGCCTGCGGATCGTGCGCCGGACGCAGCTCCAGCACCATCTGGTACTGGTCGCCGAGGTCGATCCGCTGGAGGTGCCGCCCCGAGTCCAGCTCCCAGAAGTGCAGCGCGTGGCCGTACTTGCGGCCCAGCAGCAGCTCCGGCACCACGCCGTCCTCGACCATCCACGGCGTGCCCCACTCGCTGGTGACGCCCACATTGGTGCCGAGGTGCCACCAGACGTCGTAGGCGAAGTGCTGGGGGCCGCGCTCCGTCTCCCAGGGGCGCAGCACCTCGAAGGTGGTGTGGTCGAGGATGGCGACCCCGCCGGGCCCGTCGGAGCCCTCGCCGGAGCCCAGGCAGGAGAGGAAGACCCCGTCGGGGCCGCAGTGCAGGGTGTGCGGGCGGGAGTAGCCGGCCTTGGCGGCGAGTTCGGCGGCCTCGACGGTCTTCACCAGGCGGGGGCGGACGGGGTCGGGCCGGGTGTCCATCACGTGCAGGCGCGAGGAGCGCAGCCCGGGGAGGAGCAGGAAGCGCCGCTCCGGGTTCTCGTGGCAGGCGTGGGCCAGGGCGCTGGAGCAGGCGTTCCAGCCGAAGTGGTGCAACTCGTCCCCGAGCGTGGGGAGTTCGGCGAAGTTCAGGACCGTGCCGTAGCTGTCGGAGTCCGGATCGGTGTCGACGGTGAGCAGCGCGTCCGGCCGCTCCCCGGCCCGGTCGAAGCCCGCCACGTACGCGAGCTTCTCCGGTGGCGCTGCGATGGCCTCGGCGGCCGACCGGTAGAGCGACGGATCACTGTGCCCGTGCTGCATGCAAACTCCCCAACTCGCCTGGTCTGTGCGGGAAGCGTTCCACACCGGCACCGGCGCACAGCAGGCGCACGAGGAGTGGTAGGGAGGCGTGGACGGCCGCGCCGGTGGGCTCCGGCGGCGGTACGGGCGCGGACCGGGCGGACCGGCTGCCGCGCGCGCCGTGCCTACCGGCCGGTATGGTCGGGGCGGAACGGGTGGTCACCTGCCGTACCGGCAGGAAGAGCAGAGGATCGGTGCGGCGGTGGAGTTTCGGGAAGACATCCTGGGTGCCCCCTACGAGGCGGCGGAGCTGACGCTCCGGCCGGACGCGGAGGGGGCCGTGTGCGCGACCCTGGTCCGGCGCCCGGTGCCCGGGGCGGAGCGCGCGGTGCTCTACATCCACGGGTACAACGACTACTTCTTCCAGACCAACCTGGCCGAGCACTACGCCGCGCTCGGGTTCTCCTTCTACGCCCTCGACCTGCGCAAGTACGGCCGTTCGCTGCGGCCGCACCAGTCGCCGAACTTCGTGCGCGACCTCGCCGAGTACGACGAGGAGATCGACGAGGCGGTCCGGATCATCCGCGAGGTCGACGGGCACCGGCAGCTGCTGCTGAACGGGCACTCCACCGGCGGGCTGATCGGCGTGTTGTGGGCGGGCCGGCGGGCCGGGCGCGGCCTGGTGGACGGGCTGTTCCTGAACAGCCCGTTCCTGTCGATGCCCACCGCACCCGCCGTCCGCGCGCTCGGAGGCCCGGCCGTCACCACGATCGGCCGGCTGGCGCCGACCAGGGCGCTGCCGTCCACGCTGAACCCGCACTACACGCACAGCCTGCACAAGGACCACCGGGGCGAGTGGGACTTCGACCTCACCCTCAAGCCCGCCGAGGGCTTCCCGCTGTTCGCGGGCTGGCTGGCGGCGATCCACCAGGGGCACCGGCGGCTGCGGCACGGGCTGGGTATCGACGTGCCGGTCCTGCTGATGGCCTCCACCAGGTCCATCGCCACCACCACGTGGCAGAACGCGCTGCACCACGCCGACGCGGTGCTGCGCGCCGACGACATCGCCGCCCAGGGGCCGAAGCTCGGCGGGCACGTCACGATCGTGCGGATCGAGGGCGGCATGCACGACCTGGTGCTGTCGGGGGAGAAGGCCCGCACCCGGGTGTTCGCCGAACTGGACCGGTGGCTCGCGGCCTACCTGGACGTGCGCCCGGTCGGGGAGAACGCGTGACCTTCGAGCACGACGAGCCGGTCCCGGTCGGTCGGCGGACCGACCTCGGCTTCGCCAAGCTCATGCCGGACATCGACCGCGACGGCGGCTGGCTGCTCACCCTGGACGGCACCCCGCAGTCCTACGTCGACCTCGCCGACCCGACCCACCTGGAGTTCGAGTACACCCGGCGGCTGGGCCACCTCGCCGACGCGCTCGCCCCCGCCGGCCGGCCGCTGGACGCGCTGCACCTCGGCGGTGGCGCGCTCACCCTGCCCCGCTACCTGGCCGCCACCCGGCCCGGGTCGCGGCAGCGGGTGGTCGAGGTGGACGGCGCGCTGCTGGACCTGGTCGCCGAGCACCTGCCGTGGCAGGGCCCGGGAGCCGACGTCACGACGGCCGTCGGCGACGCCCGGGCGGCCCTGGCCGACGTCCCGGCGGGCTCGCAGGACCTGGTGGTCGCCGACGTGTTCCGCGGCTCCCGCACCCCGGCGCACCTGACCTCGGTGGAGTTCCTGCGCGAGGCGGCGGCCGTGCTGCGCGCCGGCGGCTGTTACGCGGCCAACCTGGCGGACGGCCCGCCGCTGGCGTTCGCCAGGGCGCAGGCGGCGTCGGTCCTGGCCGTGTTCCCGTACGTCTGCCTGGTGGCGGAGGCCTCGGTGCTGCGCGGCCGGCGGTACGGCAACGTGCTGCTGGCCGGTTCGACGGCGCCGCTGCCGGAGGCGGAGCTGGCCCGGCTGTTCGCGGGCGACATCTTCCCGGCCCGGCTGGTGACGGGGGACGACCTGGCGGCGCTGGTCGGCCGGACCGCCCCGGTCACGGACGCGGACGCCACCGACTCGCCGCCCCCGCCGGACGGCGCCTTCAGCGTCGGCTGAGCGGCGGTGCCCGCCGGGTGGCACGCACGGGACGTCGGTCCGGTCGACTTCCCGTGCGCCCTGCCCGGCTCGCGGCCCCGCACCCGGGTCCCGTCCGCGGGCCCGTCATCCGGCCCGTCGTCCGTGGCTCGCCGTGCGGCGCGTCGGCCGATCGGGCGGGCCGCCCCGGGTGTCAGAATCGCCGGGTCCAGGCCCGAGCGCGGAGCACGTCGAAGGAGCGAACGATGACTGGCGGCGCGGAACGACCCGAGCCCGTGAAGGGCCCCGAGCCGGTGGAGCGCCCCGAGCTGGGGGCGGTGCCGGAAACGGCGCTGTGGACGCTGTGGCACCGGGCGGTGGAGGCGCGCCGCCCGGACACCGTGCTGGCCGACCCGAAGGCGGTCGAGCTGGTGGACCGGATCGACTTCCCGTTCGCGCAGCGGTTCGGGCAGAACGCGCTGGCCGCCCAGCTCCAAGGCCTACGGGCGGCCTGTTTCGACCGCGAGGTCGCCGACTTCCTGACCCGCTCCCCGCGCGGCACGGTGGTCGGGCTCGGGGACGGGCTGGAGACCCAGGCCTGGCGGGTCGACAACGGGCGGGCGAACTGGCTGTCGGTGGACCTGCCGGAGACGGCCGCCCTGCGGGAGCGGCTGCTGCCGCCGGACGAACGGCACCGGATCCTCGCCTGCCCGGCCACCGACCCGCGCTGGATGGACGCGGTCGACCCGGCCAACGGGGTGCTGATCAGCACCGAGGGACTGCTGATGTACCTGCGGCCCGACGAGGTCCGCGACCTGATCGCGGCCTGCGCCGAGCGCTTCCCCGGCGGGTCGCTGGTGCTCGACGCGGTGCCGCGCTGGATCAGCCGCCGGGCCGTCGAGGGCAAGCTCAAGGACCGCCACTACCAGGCGCCGCCGATGCCCTTCGGCATGGACGCGGACGAGCGCGGCAAGCTCGCCGCCGCCCACCCGGCCGTCACCGACGTGCGCGAGGTGTACCCGGAGGGCGGGCGCGAACCGCTCCGCACCCTGCTGCCGCTCGTCCGCCCGGTGCGGCGGCGGCCGTCCGTGGTCGCCCTCCGCTTCGCCGACGCGTAGCGCACCCGGCGGTGTGCGGCGCATTCCGCGTCGCGTCGGGCATCCCGCGTCGCTCAGGGCACTCCGCCCGAGGTCACAGGCACTTTGCCGAATCTTGAAGAAATGCCGGTCGGCCTGGAACCATGGTGTGCGGCCGCACGTCGTAACCACGGGTGACAGGCCGGGGGGACAGGCCGCCCGGCACGTTACGCTGCCTTGAGGGGGAGCGGCGACGTGCCGCCATCGGACAACCGCCGGGTCGGCGCGCGGCTCCACGGGAGCGCGGCCGGCCCGACCTGCCACGGAGGTACTGGCCTTGCACATCGACGCCTGGATCGAGGGGATTCCACCGACCGCGGTGTACCTCGTGGTCGGTCTGATCATCGGGATCGAATCGCTGGGCATCCCGCTGCCCGGCGAGATCGCCCTGGTCACGGCCTCGCTGATGGCGGTCAAGGGCGTGGTGAGCCCGTGGGGCGTCGCGGGCGTCGCGATCGCGGGCGCGATCATCGGCGACTCGATCGGCTACTCGATCGGCCGCAAGGGCGGCAAGCCGCTCTTCGAGAAGCTCGGACGCAAGTTCCCCAAGCACTTCGGGCCCTCGCACCTGGCCACCGCGGAGCGCTCGTTCCAGAAGTGGGGCATGTGGGCGGTCTTCTTCGGCCGCTTCATCGCCCTGCTGCGCATCTTCGCCGGTCCGCTCGCGGGCGCGCTGAAGATGCCGTACTGGAAGTTCCTGATCGCCAACGTGCTGGGCGGCGTGGTCTGGGCCGGCGGCACGACGCTGCTGGTCTACAAGGTGGGCAAGAGTATCGAGCCGTGGCTGGCCCGCTTCTCCTGGGCCGGTCTGGCCGCGGCCGTCGTGATCGGCGCCCTCTCGGCGTGGATCATGAAGCGCCGGGCCGCGAAGACGCACGCCAGGATCGAGGCGGAGCAGGCGGCCGAGGCCGCCGCCGCGGCTGGCAAGGCGCCCGTCGCGGAGTGACCGCAGAACCCCGCACGACACCGCAGAGCCCCGCGTGACACCGCGCGGCACCGCATGAGCGAGCGCGACTGAGGCTCGTCCCGACGCCATCGGGCCCTCGGAGTAGCATCGGCCGGGTACCAGCCGATCTTGCACTCCGGAGGGCCCGATGCCGTATCAGCCGACCTGGGACGCCGTGGACGCGTACTTCTCCGAGACGCTGGTCGGCCCCGATCCGGTGCTGGAGTCCGCCGAGGCCGCCGCCGACGCGGCCGGGCTGCCGAAGATCGCGGTCGCGCCCAACCAGGGCAAGCTGCTGCACCTGCTGGCCCTCACCCAGGGTGCGAAGCGGATCCTGGAGGTCGGCACGCTCGGCGGCTACAGCGCGATCTGGCTGGCCCGGGCGCTGCCCGCCGACGGCACCCTGCTCACCCTGGAGATCGACCCCCGGCACGCCGAGGTCGCCCGGCGCAACCTGGCCGCCGCCGGGCTGGAGAAGGTCGCCGAGGTCCGGCTGGGCCGGGCCGCGGACTCGCTGGCGGCGCTGGTGGAGCAGGGCGTGGAGCCCTTCGACCTGGTCTTCATCGACGCGGACAAGCCGAGCAACCCCGAGTACTTCCGCCGGGCGCTCCAGCTGACCCGGCCCGGCTCGCTGATCATCGTCGACAACGTGGTGCGGGGCGGCGCGGTCGCCGACGCCGACAGCACCGATCCGGCGGTCCTCGGCACCCGCGCCCTGCACGAGCTGATCGCGGCCGAGCCGAGGGTCACCGCGACCTCGGTGCAGACGGTCGGCAGCAAGGGCTACGACGGCTTCACCCTCGCCCGCGTCCAGGACTGAGCCGCGGGCGACACCGACAACGACAACGACGAACGAGACGAAACGAACGGAGACCTCGTGCGGATCGGACTGCTGGGCACCGGCCCCTGGGCGGAGCGGGTGCACGCACCCGTACTGGCCGAGCACCCCGGGCTGGAGTTCGCCGGCGTCTGGGGCCGGCGCCCGGAGGCGGCCGAGGCGCTGGGCGCGGCACACGGTGTGCCCGGGTACGCGGACCTGGACCGGCTGCTGGCGGAGGTGGACGCGGTGTCCGTCGCCCTGCCGCCGTCGGTGCAGCCGGGCCTCGCGGTGCGCGCCGCCGAGGCGGGCTGCCACCTGCTGCTGGACAAGCCGGTCGCGCTGACCGTGCCGGACGCCCGCGCGGTGGCCGAGGCCGTCCGCGCGCGGAAGGTCGCCTCGGTGGTGTTCTTCACGGTGCGCTTCGGCGGCCCGCAGATCCCGTGGATCGAGGAGCAGGCGGAGCTGGGCGGCTGGTTCACCGGCCGCTCGGACTGGCTCGGCTCGGTGTTCGCGCCGGGCAGTGCCAGCCCGTACGCGGCCTCGCCGTGGCGGGAGGAGAAGGGCGCGCTGTGGGACGTCGGCCCGCACGCGCTGTCCGTGCTGCTGCCGGTGCTCGGCGACGTGGCGCAGGTGACGGCGGTGGCCGGCCCGCTGGACACCGTGCACCTGGTGCTGCGGCACACCGGCGGTGCGTCCAGCACGCTCGCGCTCAGCCTCACCGCGCCGGTCGCGGCGGGCGGGACGGGCATGGAGCTGCGTGGCGAGCACGGCGTGGCGCACCTGCCGGCGCGCGGGGAGGGGCCGCTCGCGGCCATGCACCGGGCGCTGGACGCCCTCCTGGCCGCCGCGGCCTCCGGCGAGCAGCACCCGTGCGGGGCCGACTTCGGGCTGCGGGTGGTGGAGGTCCTGGCCGGGGCCGAGCGCTCGCTGGCCACCGGTGGTCCGGTGGAGGTCTGAACCGGTCCGGAAGGACAGACGGACGGCAGGACGCCGGGCGGGGCACCGGGGTGGTGCCCCGCCCGGCGTCGTCCGTCAGATGCCGAACGGCGCCGCGTAGCGGACCGTACCGGCGGGCAGCGGGTGGCCGGAGTCCAGGGCGAGGGCCATCAGGGCCTCGTCGGGGACGTCGATGCTCAGGCCGATGCCGTGGGCGGAGGCCCGGCCGAAGCCGAACCGGGGGTAGTAGTCCGGGTGGCCCAGGACGACGACGTACCGCTCGCCGAGGTCCTTCGCCGCGGCCAGGGCGGCGCGGACGGCGGCGGAGCCGGCGCCGGTGCGCTGGTACTCGGGGAGCACGGCGCACGGGGCGAGGCACAGGGCCGGGACGTCGCCGATGTGACAGCGGGTCAGCAGGGCGTGGCCGACGGGCCGGTCGTGGTCGTCGGTCGCGACGAGCGACAGGCCGTCGATCCAGGCCGGGTCGGCGCGCAGCGCGTCGACGAGGTCGGCCTCGGCCGGGGAGTCGAAGGCGGCGAGGTTGACGGCGCGGACGGTCGGGAGGTCGGCGCCGGTCTCGGCGCGGGTGGTCCAGTCACGCATGGTGGATGAGGATCCGTTCCAGGAGTCGAAATTTCCGGAGGCCTCGCGAGCTCACGCTCCCGGCGAGGGCGGACAGCAGGAGGTCAGGCCGCGGCCCGGGACGTGAGGGAGACCCGGACACTGCGCACGGCGGCCACCGTCACGGTCATCAACCCCACCTCCCTCTGTTCTCTCGCTGGTGCGACGTGCTCCTGGACGGCACGTGCTCCCACCGAGTGTACCGGAACACTCCGGTCCGCCCCGCCGGTCAACCCTCGCCGGTCAACCCCCGCCGGTCAACCCCCGCCGGTCCGCCCCGGCGCCCCGCTCAGGCCGGCGGCAGCGGCGGCCGGTTCGCCGTCGGGCGGCGGTCGGTGGGCCGGGTCGGGGGGATGACCGGCGCGCGGAAGTCGCGCGGGCCGGTCCACAGGGCCGGGACGGCGTCGCTGCGCCGGGCCAGTTCGTACGCCAGGGCCTCGTAGTTGACGCGCCAGCCGTGGAAGTGCGCCCAGGCGTCCTCGACCGGGCGTTCCCGGGGGAAGCCGGCCGCGGTGATCATCGCGACGGCGCCCAGGTACTCGGCGTAGGACAGCCGGATCGGGACGTCCGGGTCCGGGTCGTGGTCGAAGGGGATGCGCAGGGAGCGGGCGATGTCGCGCATCGCGGTGAACCCGGCGCGGATCACCAGCCGGGCCTCGGCCGGGGCCGAGCGCGGGCACAGGGCGAGGTGCAGGGCGGCGGCGTCCATCACGGAGATCAGGGCGACCACCCAGCTGCGGTTCGGCTGCGGCGAGCGGAAGGACAGCAGCACCGGGTAGTTGGAGTGGCTCTCGCCGATGTCGGCGGCCAGGCGTTCCCAGTCCCGGTAGAGCTGGGGGAGCGCGGTCTCGGTATCGACGAGGGACTGACGGGCCAGCAGTTCGGGGCCCCACGCGGGTTCGCCGGCCCGGGACTGGAGCAGGGTCACCTCGGTCTCGCGGCGCTGGTAGGCGGCGTAGAGCGTCGGCAGGTAGGAGATCTGGAGGGCGATCACCAGCGGGCCGCTGGCGGCGGCCATGAAGTCGATCGCGGACAGTTGCAGCCGTTCGCCGCTGGCGTAGCCCAGGGTGAAGAGGCTGGACCCGGCCTCGCGGATGGCGACCGACCAGCTGAGCTCGGACGTGCCGTGCAGTATCAGCGTGTAGGCGGTCAGCATCCCGCTGAGCCACACCCCGAGCATGCCCAGCAGGACCAGCGGCGCCAGCCAGGTGAGCGCCCGGTCCTGCGCGCGGTAGCCGCCGATCGGCGCGGCGGACAGCCGCAGGACGCCGCGCAGCACGGCCCAGAGCCGGTTCACCAGCGCCGAGTAGAGCCCGCGCGGCACGACCAGGGTGCGCAGGATGCTGCCGACGACCAGCAGGAGCAGCAGCGCACCGACCACGGTGTGGATCAACCTCATGGCGCCATTCTGACGGTCCGCCGGAGCGGCCGGGGGTACGGGCGCGGCGGGACGGGGGGTGTGGTGCGCGGCCGGCGCCGACGCCGCCGTCCGACCCCTGCCGTACGCGGTATGACGACGATCACACCCGTTTTCGCGGGTCGTACTGCCGACCCCGGCTCGTCTAGCTGTTCGGGGGTGACCCACGAGCGGAGCGGAGAGCGGACTGTGCGTGCACACCGAGGTGGCGGGGCCGAGGAGGAGAAGCCCGGACGCCGGCGATGGCGTCCGCTGCGGCGGATCGACTATCCGCGCGGAGGCCGGCGGGGCGTCCGCCGCTGGCTCCCGTCCTGGCGGCAGCTGCTGGTCGCCGCCGCGCTGGTGCTCCTGCCGCTGTCCGGGGCGCTGGCCTGGTTCTTCGCGACCACGAAGGTCCCGGAGGACCTGAACGCCTTCGCCACCCAGCAGAACAACGTCTACTTCTGGGCGGACGGCACCGAGATGGCGCGGATCGGGGAGACCAACCGGCAGGAGGTGCCGCTCGACCAGGTGCCGCGACCGGTGCGGAACGCGGTGCTGGCCGCCGAGAACGAGACCTTCTACTCCGACCTGGGGATCTCCGCCAAGGGCATCGGCCGAGCGGTCTGGCAGCTGGTCTCGGGCGGCGACACCCAGGGCGGCTCCACCATCACCCAGCAGTACGTCAAGAACATCTACCTGAACCAGCACCAGGACATGTCCCGCAAGCTCCGCGAGGCCGTCATCGCGGTCAAACTGGACGACCGGATGTCCAAGGACGACATCCTGGCCGGCTACCTCAACACCAGCTGGTTCGGGCGCGGCAGCTACGGCATCGAACGCGCCGCGTCCGCGTACTACGGCAAGGACGTCTCACAGCTCGACCCGAGCGAAGGCGCCTTCCTGGCCGCCCTGTTGAAGGGCGCGGGGCAGTACGACCCGGCGATCAGCCCGGAGAACCGGAAGCGGGCCGAGGAGCGGTGGAGCTGGATCCTGGACCGGATGGTGGACATCGGGAAGCTCTCCGCCGCCGAGCGCGCCACGTACACCGTGTTCCCCGAGCCCAAGCCGCAACCGAAGTCGGTCGGGCTGAGCGGCCAGGTCGGCTACCTGGTCGACATGGCCAGGAGCTACGTGGAGAGCCACAGCGACATCACCCCGGCCCAGCTGGACCTCGGCGGCCACCAGATCTTCACCACGTTCGAGAAGCCGAGGGTGACCGCCCTCGCCGCCGCCGTCCAGGACGCCGCCAAGGGCGTCGACCCCGAGAACCGGGAGGCCGACCGGCTGCTGAAGGTCGGCGCCGCCTCGGTCGCCCTCGACGGGCGGATCGTCGCGCTCTACGGCGGCCCCGACTACCTGAAGCAGGGCTTCAACAACGCCAACACCTCCTCGGTGCCCGTCGGTTCGGCCTTCACCCCGGTGGTGTACGCGGCCGGGCTCAGCCAGGGCGTGCAGAAGGAACGCGGCGGCAGCCGGACCCCGGTGACGCCCGGCAGCACCTACGACGGCGACAACGGGGTGAACGTGATGACCCCCGAAGGGCCGTACTGGGGGCGGGACGGGAAGATCGCGAAGACCGCCAACGACGGCAAGCGGAACTGGGGCAAGGTCACCCTGCGGAACGCCGTCGAGCAGTCCGTCAACGGGCCGCTGATGCAACTCGGCATGGACATCGGCCTCGACCGGGTGCAGAAGACCGCCGCCGACCTCGGCCTGCTCCCCGGCAGCATGGGCGAACTGGTGCCCGCCTTCGGCACCGGCAACTCCACCCCGAGCGCGATCCGGACCGCCGACGCGTACACCGCCTTCGCGGCGGGCGGCAAGCGCACGGACCCGTACTCGGTCCTGCGGATCACCCGCAACGGCGCCCCGCTCGACCTGCGCACGCCGGTCGCCGCCCAGGTGCTGCCGGCGGCGGTGGCGGGGGAGGTGGACGCGGCGCTCAAGGGCGCCGTGCGCGGCGGGAGCGCCGACTGGGCGGCCGAGGCCGGCCCGGACCTGGCGGCGAAGCCCGGCACCACCGCGGACCGTACGGCGGGCTGGTCCGTCGGCTACAGCGGGGAGCTGTCCACGGCGGTCACGGTCTTCCGGGCCGACCTGAAGGACATGAAGCTGCTCTCCCTGGAAGGCCTGGCCGGGGCCGCCCCGGACGCCCCGGACTCGGCGCTGCCCACCCGGATCTGGACCTCGTACATGAAGGCCGCGGGCGGGAGGTAGCCGCCGGGGCGGAGGACGGCGGGGCCCGGGGAAACCCCGGGCCCCGCCGTTCTCCGCTACTTCACGAGACGTGACCAGTCGGCGGGCTGGCCGGGGTCCAGCGCGCGCAGCTTGTCGAGGACCTTGGGGTCCTGGGCGTCCAGCCAGTCGGCGACCTGGCGGAAGGAGACGCAGCGGACCTGCTCACGCTTGCAGACGTTCTTCATCACGTCCTCGACGGCCTGCATGTAGATGCCGCCGTTCCAGTCCTCGAAGTGGTTGCCGATGAACAGGGGCGCCCGGCTGCCGTTGTAGACCCGCTCGAAGCCCGCGAGGTAGCTGTCCCGGGTCTCCTTCTCCCAGGTGTCGTACTTCTTCGGGTCGCCCTTGGTGGTGTCCTTGGACTGGCCGGCCAGGTAGTTGAAGTCCATCGACAGGCTCTGGAACGACTTGCCCGGGTTGGGCAGCAGTTGCAGCGGGAAGTTCCAGATGCCCTCCTTCTTGACCGGCCAGACCTGGAACTCGCCCGGCGAACTGGCGTCGTAGCGGAAGTTCGCCGCCTTCTCGGCCGGGAGCAGCGCCTTCTGGCCCTGAAGGCAGGGGGCGCGGCCGCCGACCAGCTCCTTGGTGTAGTCGAAGGGCAGCGGCGGGAGGTCCTTGTACCCGGTGTTGGTCTTCCAGTTGGTGACGAAGGAGACCGCCTGGTCGAGCTCGCTCTTCCACTCGTCGGTGCTCCACTCGCTGCCGCCCTTGCCCTCGCAGAAGTGCCCGTTGAAGTGGGTGCCGATCTCGTTCCCGTCCTGCCAGGCCAGGCGCAGCTGCTCAAGGGTGTCCTTGATGTGGGCGTCGGTGGCGAAGTCGATGGCGGAGGCGCCGGGGTCGTGCTTCGGCGCGTGGTAGAGGGAGCGCTTGGACTTGGGCAGGGTGTAGATGCCGCTCAGGAAGAACGTCATCTGGGCGTTGTTCTCCACCCCCAGCTTGCGGAACCGCGAGAACAGGCGGTCGTCGCCCTCCAGGGCGCCGTCCCAGGAGAACACCACGAACTGCGGGGGCTTCTCGCCGGGCTTCAGCTTCTCGGGCTTGGCCTGCTTGGGCTGCGGGCCGGTGTCGGAGGTCGAGCCGTCACCGAGCACCCGGACCTGGCCGTCCCAGGTCGGGGTCGGGGTCGGCGTGGGGGTGGGAGCGGGGGTCTCGGGCGCGGTGGTCGTGGCCTCCGGGCCCGGGGGAGTGGTGGTGGCGGTGGCGGTGGGTCTGCCCTTGGCAGCGGAGCATCCCGTGGTCAGGACGAGAGCCGAGACGACTCCCACCGCCAGCATGCCGGTCGTGCCGCGAGCAATCCGCACCGTACCTCCGTGAGTCGGCCTACAGTTCGATCAGTGGAACCTCTTGATCGACGGGCGAGGTGACGCCAAAGGTTGCGTCCGGATCGCTGAACCGAAAGGCAACTCCCTTACGTTGAGGGCCCCCTGAGGCTGAACCGGAAGGCCTCGGCGGCAGCGGGGGTGTAGAAGCGCCGGACCCGGTCCGAGGAGCCCGGCACACGGAGGAAGTCGTCGCGCTCCCGGTCCCAGAGGCCCCAGCACTCCAGCAGGACGAAGTGCGGGCTCCGGGAGTCGATCAGACGGACCTCGAACTCGGCGGGGGCGGAGTCGGGGGAGGGGCCGGGGCTGGTCACATGCACCGCCGGGTCGCGACCTGGATGAAGCCGGAGGCCTTTTCCACGCGCTTGGCGAAGTCGTTGAACTCGCCCTCGATCGGGGAGATCGAGGCCTTCGAGGGGACGAGGATCGCGCCGGCCTGCCGGTCGAGGACGCGTCGCAGAGCCGCCCGGAGCATGGGCCGGTCGTCGGGCCCCCGGCGGGTGGTCTCGTCGTCCAGGACGATCAGGTCGATGCCCCAGTCGAAGGCGCCGGCGTAGGCCTCGCACCTGCGCAAGTCGCTCTCGGGGAAGTCGGATCCGGTCCTGGCGAGGTAGAGGACGACCTGGAAGCGCGGGATGGGATTGGTGCAGGACATGGGTGTCTCCATGGTTGCTCATCGCGCCCGGTGTGTCACCGGGTGTAGCCATGGTGGCGCGCGGACCCTTACGATCTCTAGGTCTCGACTTTCACGGTCGCATCGAGTTACAGACAGGAAGCAGTCATGGAGTCCCACGAGGATGACCCGTCAGTGTCTCCGTCTGTCCGGTTTGGTGAGGAGCTTCGCAGGTGGCGTCGTTCCCGGGGTTGGTCTCAGGCGGAGCTCGGTCGGCGCATGGGCTACAGCCATGGCCTGGTTTCGTACATCGAACGGGCTAAGAAGCCTGTAACTCTTAAATTCGCGGTGGCGGCTGACCGAGTGTTCGAGGCGGGTGGTGTCTTCAAGGAGCTGTGGCGTCGGATCTCCAACGCCAGCCTGCTGGAGGGATTTTCCGAGTTCGTAGAGGCGGAGGCGCGCTGCCGGAAGCTTCGCACCTTCGAGTTGGGGGTCATCCCCGGCCTGATGCAGACCCTGGACTATGCGGCCGCCATGGAAGCGGGGAACGTTCGTCGTGGCGGCATCACCAAAGAGCAGGCTAAGGGGCGCGTTGAATTCCTGGCCCGGCGCCAAGCGTTGCTGGCGAAGGACACCCCGCCGATCATTCACGCTGTGCTCGATGAGAGTTGCCTCCTCCGCACGGTGGGTGGCGCAGAGGTGATGGGGCGCCAGTTGGATCATCTGTTGGCGCTGGCCGAACGGCCGAACATCACGATCCAGGTGGCGCCGTTCAGCCTTGGTGAGCAGCGACCGTTCCTGCTTCCTGTGGTGCTGCTGACGCTTCCGGACAGGTCTGTTGTCGGGTATGCGGAATCCCACTCGCGAGGCCATCTGGAGCGGGGGCGCGAGAGCGTTGCGGCCTGGGAAGAGGACTACGATCACCTGAAGGTGGAGTCGCTGGACACGATGGCTTCGCTCGCCAAGATCCGCGCTGTTCGGAGGGAACTTCAATGACGGTCCTTGACCTGACTGGCGCCCGTTGGGTGAAGAGTCGCCATAGCGGTAACGGCGGCAACTGCGTCGAGATTGCTCCCGACTTCCCCGGTGTGATGCCTGTCCGCGACTCGAAGGATCCCGAGGGGCCGACGCTCCTCTTCCCTGCCGCAGCTTGGCAGTCCTTCGTTACCGCTGCTGCCGCCGGCGAGTTCGACGGCATCTGATCCGCGACGTCTTCTCCATCGGCCCCCCGAGCCAAGCGGCTCGGGGGGCCGACGCATCGAAGCCTTGCGTGTCCTCTTTTTCAGCCGTCAGCGGTCGCCGGACAGTGCGTCATATCGGCGTGTATATCGGTATGCCGTCCCCATGCGCGGCATACCCAAGTGGCCGGTTCGGCGGAAGCTTTGGCCGGTTTGCCGGTGGCCCGAAAGGCCGCACGGCCTGTTCGATGTACTCGAATTAGACGGGGGAAAGCCCGGTCGCCGTGAACGAAGGAGAGACTGATGACCCTGCGCAAGGTAGTGGCAGCCTGCGCCCTCGCATCGACGCTCGGCCTGACGCTGGGGGCCGCCCAAACGGCTTCGGCCGCCGAATCGGCGCCGGTCGCAGTAAAGCCGATTGTGTCCAATCTGCCCGGATTCGCAGGTGATTCTGCGGGCGATGCCGCCAAGCAGTCGGCCCCTGCTGCCCCCGCCGTCACGGCGGGCGCGATCGGTAGTCGGCTGCTGAACTACAACAGTGGCAAGTGTGCCGTCGTGCAGGGAGGCAACGTCGGAGCCGAGCCGTTCCAGTACCAGTGCCTGGACTTCAACGATCAGGCCTGGGGCTACATCCAGTTGGGCTCGGGCTTCAATCTGATCAAGAACCTGAACAGCGGCCTGTGCCTCGCGGTCCAGGGGTCGTCCGAGGGGCACCATGCCATTCAGGCGGAGTGCAATGCGAACTACTCGGACCAGGTGTGGTACGCGAATGCGTTCTACAAGAATGGAACCAGGGTCGTCCAGTTCGTCAAGCAGGGCACGAACCTTGCCCTGGTCGTCCAGGGGTCCTCGGACGGAACCCCGCTGATCCAGGCGACCACCGGAGACTTCAACGACCAGTTCTGGATCGTCGGCGCCTAGCACCGACGCGGTCCGGTCGGTCCGCGATGGGTTCATGCAGGCGCTCGGCCGGGGTTTCCCGGCCGAGCGTTCTGCGTGGGCGGCCGGCGGGCCGGGCAGGGGTCAGCGCGGGCCGGGGTCGCTGATGCCGGGGCGGCCGGTCTCCAGGTGGCCGGCCCAGCGGCGGCGGAAGACCGGGGTGCCCGGGGAGGTCACGGAGATGTCGTACCAGCGGCTCTTGGCGTCCACGTCGAGGGTGAACTGCGTGGAGGCGCCGGGGCGGAGGCTGCGGCTCGTCGCGGAGCCCTTCGCGTAGGCGTCGGTGACGGTCACCGTGCGGGCCGCCGGTCCGTTGTTGCGGACGTGGACGCGCACCTTGGTGCCGCGCGGGTCGAACCGTGCGACCAGCTCGGTCCCGGCCTCGCCCTCGAACTCCTGCAGCGAGCCGTTCGGGCCGTGCACGGCGAGGTGGTAGCGGCCGGAGTCCGGCAGCGTCCAGTAGTCGGTGAGGGTGTCCCCGCCGGAGATGGTGTAGCGGCGGGGGGCGCTCCTGGGGGCGGTCCGGTCGTAGGCGTAGAGCCATACCCCGCCCTCGCCCCGGTTCTCCAGGTCGAGGTGGAACTGCCCGGCGTTGTCCGTCTCCTCCTCGTTGACCACCAGGTCGTAGGGGAGGGCGCGGGCCGGTCGGGTGCCCGGTTCCTGGGTGGGCATCCGCTGGGGCAGCGGCACCTGGTAGGGCTTGCCCCGGGAGGCGATCGGCGCGGGCACCGGTATCGAGACCGGCCGGGGGTCGGTGCCGGAGAAGTCGAGCGCGGAGGTGAGGTCGCCGCAGACGGAGCGGCGCCAGGCGCTGATGTTGGGTTCGTCGATGCCGAACCGGGCCTCCAGGAAGCGCAGCACCGAGGTGTGGTCGAAGGTCTCCGAGCAGACCCAGCCGCCGCGCGACCACGGGGAGATGACCAGCAGCGGCACGCGCGGGCCCAGGCCGATCGGCTGGAGGCCGCCCGGGTCGGCGCCGGGCACCAGCGGGCTCATCTCGCCCGGGTACTTGCCGAGGTCGAGCAGTTCGTCGCGCAGGCTCGCCGCCAGGTCGGCGGAGACCATGCCCTGGCTGCCCGGGGCGCTGGCGGCCGGCGGCATCGGCGGGACGACGTGGTCGAACAGGCCGTCGTTCTCGTCGTAGTTGATGAGGAACACCGTCCGGCCCCAGACCTCCGGGTTGGCGGTGAGCGCCTCCAGCACGAGGTTGATGTAGTACGCGCCGTCGGTGGGAGTGGCCTGGGGGTGCTCGCTGTACTTGTACGGCGGGACGATCCAGGAGACCTGCGGCAGCCGGCCCTGCTCGACGTCGGCGCGGAACTCCTTGAGCGTGTGGTCGGTGGCGCCCTTGTCGACGAGCGGGCCCGAGGCGCCCTCGGCCTTCTGGTACCGCTCGAAGAACATCAGCGAGTTGTCGGTGTAGTTGTCGGTGGGGGTGCCCGGCTCGCCGGAGCCGCCCTGGTACAGCTTCCAGCTGACGCCGGCCGACTCCAGGCGCTCGGGGTAGGTGGTCCAGGTGTAGCCGTTGGTGTCGTTGCGCTCCCACAGGCCGGGGCCGTTGGGCTTGCGGCCGTACACGTTGCGCGGGTCGCTGGTGCCGGTCCACAGGTAGATGCGGTTGGGGGCGGTGTCCGCGTGGACGGAGCAGAAGTAGGCGTCGCAGACGGTGAAGGCGTCGGCCAGGGCGAAGTGGTACGGGAGGTCCTGGCGCTTGAGGTGGCCCATCGTCATGACGTCCTGCTTCTGGTTCACCCACTGGTCGTGGCGCCCCTCGTTCCAGGCGAGGTGGCCGCTGCTCCAGCCGTGGTCGGTGCCCGCCTGGAACTCGGTGGTGTTCCGGGGGTCGATGTACCAGGGCAGCACCTCCTGCTCGGAGGCGGGCAGGCCGCGGTCGTGGTAGCGGCCGGTCTTCACGGCGGCGGCGGGCTGGTGCCAGTTGGGCTTGCCGTCCGGCAGCAGGGTGGGACGCGGGTCGTCGAACCCGCGCACTCCGCGCAGGGTGCCGAAGTAGTGGTCGAAGGAACGGTTCTCCTGCATCAGGATGACGACGTGCTCGACGTCCTCGATCGAACGGTGGCGGCCGATCGCGGGCAGTGCCAGGGCCTTGCCGACCGCGGGCGGGAACATGCTGAGGCCGGCCGCGGCGGCGGACGCGCCGCCCAGCTGGAGGAATCGGCGCCGGTCGAAGGAGGTCACGTGAGGCCTTTCCGTCAGGGGACTGCTCCCGAAGGCCCCGAACATAGAAGCCGTGAGCGGTACGTACGCGGTCTTCGGGCGAATGCCGCATGAGCGTTCCGCCAATTCCTGTTGTCCAGCCAACTTCGCCGCGCCGCCACTGCGGCGGCACCGCCTCCTCCCGCTCGCGTCCCGTGGCGGCAACTCCCGTGCGTCGGCGGCTCCCTGGGGCCGCGCCGGGTAGTCTCGGCGGGCGGTCGGGGGCCGCGGCATTGACAGGGGGCGTCCCTCGGCTGAATGCTAAGCAAGCGCTTGGTCAATGATCCGCTTCCCCGAGGAGCCGCCCGATGCCCGAGACCCCCGTCGACCCGCCCGGGCTGGACCTGGCCCGGGTCCGGTCCCACCTGGACCGTGAGCTGCCCGGGACCGTCCAGGGGCCCCTGCGCGCCGAGCTGATCGAGGGGGGCCGCTCGAACCTCACCTACGTCCTGTCCGACGGCGCCTCCCGCTGGGTCCTGCGCCGGCCGCCGCTCGGGCACGTCCTCGCCACCGCGCACGACATGGGCCGCGAGTACCGCGTCATGACCGCCCTGCGGGACACCGGCGTCCCCGTCCCCCGCACCTTCCTGCTCGACCCCGGCGCCGACACCCTCGGCGCCCCCTGGTACCTGATGGAGCACGTCCCCGGCACCGCGCACCGCGACGCGGCCCCGCTGGCCGCCCTCGGCGAGCAGCGCGTCCACGCCCTCGGGAACACCCTGGTCGACACCCTGGCCGCCCTGCACCGGATCGACCCCGCCGCCGTCGGCCTCGCCGACTTCGGCCGCCCCGACGGCTACCTGGAGCGCCAGCTGCGCCGCTGGTCCCAGCAACTCGCCGCCTCCCGCAGCCGTGACCTGCCCGCCATGGACCGGCTGCACGCCCTGCTCGTCGAACGGCTGCCCGTCTCGCCCGCGCCCGCCCTCGTCCACGGCGACTACCGCCTCGACAACGTCCTCGTCGACGACGCCGACGCGATCACCGCCGTCCTGGACTGGGAGATGTCCACCCTCGGCGACCCGCTCACCGACATCGGCCTCCTGGTGATGTACACCGAAGTGGCCGGCGTCGGCGGCGGCATCATCCCCTCCGCCATGACCGCCCCCGGCTTCCCGACGGCCGACGCGATCGTCTCCCGGTACGCCGGGGCGACCGGCCGCGAGGCGGCCGACCTGGACTGGTACGTGGCCTTCGCCTCGTTCAAGCTCGCCGCCGTCGCCGAGGGCATCCACTTCCGCTTCCGGCAGGGCCGCACCCTCGGCGCGGGCTTCGAGCGCGCGGGGGAGATGGCCCCGATCCTCGCCCGGCACGGCCTGGCCACCCTCAAGGAGAACTGACCGATGGACTTCGCGTACGACGCCCGGACCGAGGAGCTCCGCGAGCGGCTGCTCGCCTTCATGGACGAGCACGTCCACCCCGCCGAGCCCGTCCTCGCCGCGCAGCTCGCCGACCCGGCCCGCGCGCCCTGGGCCGTCCCGCCGGTCGTCGCCGACCTCCGGGTCGAGGCCCGAAAGCAGGGCCTGTGGAACCTCTTCTTCACCGACGGGCACGGCCTCACCGACGGGCACGGCTCCGCCGACGGGCACGGCTCCGCCGACGGGCACGGCACGCCCGGTGCGCACGGCGCGGGCCTCACCAACCTGCAGTACGCCCCGCTCGCCGAGATCACCGGCCGCAGCCCGCAGCTGGCCCCGCCCGCGGTCAACTGCGCGGCCCCCGACACCGGCAACATGGAGCTGCTCGCCCAGTTCGGCAGCGCCGAGCAGAAGGAGCGCTGGCTGCGCCCGCTGCTGGACGCCGAGATCCGCTCCGCCTTCGCGATGACCGAGCCCGAGGTGGCCTCCTCGGACGCCACCAACATCGCCACCCGGATCGAGCGGGACGGCGACGAGTACGTGGTCAACGGCCGCAAGTGGTACATCACCGGCGCGATGAACCCGGACTGCCGCATCCTCATCGTGATGGGCAAGACCGACCCCGGCGCCGAGCGGCACCGGCAGCAGAGCATGGTGCTCGTCCCGCGCGACACCCCCGGGGTGACGGTCAGGCGCGGCATGACGGTCTTCGGCTACGACGACGCCGACCACGGCGGCCACGCCGAGGTGCTGTTCGAGGACGTCCGGGTCCCGGTCGGGAACCTGATCGGCGAGGAGGGCTCGGGCTTCGCCATCGCGCAGGCCCGGCTCGGCCCGGGCCGGATCCACCACTGCATGCGCGCCATCGGCATCGCCGAGCGGGCGCTGGAGCTGATGTGCCGCCGGGTGGGCGAGCGGGTCGCCTTCGGCCGGCCGCTCGCCGAGCAGGGCGTGGTGCAGGACTGGATCGCCGAGTCCCGGGTGCGGATCGAGCAGCTGCGGCTGCTGGTGCTCAAGACCGCCTGGCTGATGGACACCGTCGGCAACCGGGGCGCGCACACCGAGATCCAGGCCATCAAGATCGCCACCCCGGTCACCGTCGAGTGGATCCTGGACAAGGCCGTCCAGGCGCACGGCGCGGCCGGCGTCAGCCAGGACACCCCGCTCGCCCAGCTGTGGGCGGGCAACCGGACCCTGCGCCTCGCCGACGGCCCGGACGAGGTGCACAAGCGCTCGCTGGCCCGGCAGGAGCTGAGGAAGTACCGCTGACGGAGTGCCGCCGAAGCCCCTCCCGGGGAGGCCGGGCCCGGCCCCGCGCCGACCCGTAGGGGTGTCATACCCGGGTATTCAGGGGCCGGTTGGCTCCCTGGTATGACGGCCGGGGCCCGTCCCCGCCCGTAGTGTCCTGCGTGTTCGACCGATCGACACGCGGAGGTACATCATGGGCAGTGGGGGACGGGCCGTGGCGGCGGTCCTGCTGGCGGCGACGGCGGCCCTGGGCACGGTCGGCGTGCCCGGCGCGGTGGCGGCGGCGCAGGACGCGGGCACCGGGCGGCAGGCACGGGCCTGGCTGCCGGAGCCCAGCGGGCCGTACCCGATCGGGACGACCGCGGTGCACCTCACCGACACCGCCCGGGACGACCCCTGGCAGCCCGGGCACCGGCGCGAGCTGATGATCAGCCTCTGGTACCCGACCTCCCGACCGGCGGGCCCCGACGACCGGGCCCCGTACATGGAGCCCGCCGCCGGGGAGCACTTCGGCGGGCCGACCGGCGTCGGCCTGATCAACTACGGCGCGACGCCGGGCCGCACCGACTGGTCCGGCATCCGCACCCACGCCCGCCGGGACGCCCCGGCGCTGCCCGGCGGCCGGCGCCCGGTGGTGCTGTACTCGCCCGGCCTCGGCGACCCGCGGACCTGGGGGACGGCCCTGGTCGAGGACCTCGCCTCGCGCGGCTACGTCGTGGTCACCGTCGACCACACCTACGAGGCCTCCGAAGTCGCCTTCCCCGGCGGGGACCTGGCCCCCTCGGTGCTCCCCGGCATGCTCGGACAGCCGGACCTGGACATCGGCGCCGTCCTGCGCAAGGCCCTCGCCACCCGGGTGGACGACACCCGCTTCGTGCTGGACCAGCTCGCCTGCCTGGGCGGCCGCCGGGGGCTGCCGACCGGCCTGGCCGGGGCGCTCGACCTCGACCGGGTCGGCATGGTCGGCCACTCGGCGGGCGGCTTCACCGCGCTCCAGGCCATGCACGACGACCCGCGGATCGCCGCCGGGATCAACATGGACGGCCAACTGCACTTCCCCGGCCCGGACGGCCGCACCGGCGTGTCCCTGCCCAGTGTCGCCGAGGACGGGCTGGACCGGCCGTTCCTGCTGATGGGCACCGGCAGCGAGGACTCCGGCAGCTACCACGGGCAGCCCGGCTGGGACGCCCTGTGGCGGCACAGCACCGGCTGGCACGCCGACGTCACCCTCACCGGCTCCCGCCACGGCTCCTACACCGACGCCCAGTCGCTGCTGCCCCAGCTGGCCCGGCAGGGCGCGCTGACCGCCGAGCAGCTGCGCGGGGACGTCGGCGACATCCGGCCCGGCCGCGCCGAACTCGCCACCCGCTCGTACGTCGCCTCGTTCTTCGACCGCTGGCTGCGCGGGCACGACGACCAGCTGCTGGACGGGCCCTCGCCGCGCTTCCCGGAGATGGCGTACGAGCGGTAGGACGCGGCGGCCCGCGGCGGCCCGTGGCGGCCCCACCGGCCCGGGTGGCGGGCGGGAGCCGGTGAATACCCGCCAGGAACGGATTTGTCGAGCGGATTCACTCCTGGATTCCTGGAAACAGCATTCCCAGTGCTATTCAGTGAATGGCTACGCGCGTTGATTACCTTTCGTCAATTCCGCTTGACCTGCTTCGACCCGCTTCTTAATCGGCCCTTACCCTTTGCCGTTGACCGGTGTTCATCAGCTCTGCTTTCCTTCAGGCCCAGCAGGTGGCAACAGGCCGACGGGCAGTCAATTCCGGGTGTGCGAAAGAAGTGACCGGAAGGCTCCCGGCGGAATCCGCTGCCTGCGATCCCCCACGAAGGGATCGTTCTCGGCCCCCCCGGGGCCGTGGGCGATCGGCAGAAGAGAGGCACCCTCACCCATGGGTCACTCCCCCAGGACCGCCCGCGCGAAGTACGCGGCGCTCACCGGAATAGCGACGCTCGCGCTCGCCGCCGCAGGGCTGGCCGGCGCGGCCACCCCGGCCTCCGCGCAGGACATCTCCAGCGCGCAGAGCAGCACCGGCAACGAGTTCAACCCCTGGAGCCCGCAGGCCGGCCACCCCTACCGGCACGGTGCGGTACCCGGTCAGTCCCAGCACGAGAACTACAAGAAGTGGCTGGCCGCCCACAACCAGGCCGCGGCGACCGGCCAGCAGACGCTGTCCTACGGCGGCGGCGTCGACGGCATCGGCGTGCAGAGCGGGCACTCCAAGGTGTACCTGGTGTTCTACGGCAGCCAGTGGGGCACCCAGAGCACCGACGCCAACGGCAACGCGAAGTTCTCCAACGACTCGGCCGGCGCGGCCGGTGCCACCCAGCAGATGTTCAAGGGCATCGGCACCAACGGCGAGACCTGGTCCGCCGACCTCACCCAGTGGTGCGACGGCCCCAACGTCGCCAGCGGCGCGGTGAGCTGCCCGTCCAACGCCAACTTCATCCCGTACCAGGCCGGCGGCGTCCTGTCCGGCGTCTGGTACGACAACGGGGCCGCCTCGCCGAGCCAGGCCACCGGCAACCAGCTCGCCCAGGAGGCGATCAACGCCGCCGGCCACTTCGGCAACACCACCGCCGCCGCCAACCGGGACGCGTACTACATCGTCCTGTCGCCGCACGGCACCAACCCGGACGACTACCAGAACCCGACCACCGGGTACTGCGCCTGGCACGACTGGAACGGCGACACCACCCTCACCGGCGGCGCGGCGACCTCGCCCTACGGCGACATCGCGTTCTCCAACCAGCCGTACAACATCGACGCGGGTGCCAACTGCGGCGTCGGCTTCGTCAACTCGCCCGGCACGCTGGACGGCTGGACGATGACGCTCGGCCACGAGTGGCACGAGATGATGTCCGACCAGAACCCGGCCGGCGGCTGGACCAACCACGTCTCCGGCAGCAGCTACAACGGCCAGGAGAACTCCGACGAGTGCGCCTGGATCAAGTCCGGCAGCGCCGGCGGCGCCGCCAACATCTCCTTCGGCTCCTTCGGCAGCTACGCCGAGCAGGCCAGCTGGTCCAACGACACCAACTCCTGCGCGATCTCGCACACCATCCTGACCCACGGCAACACGGTCACCGTCACCAACCCGGGCAGCCAGACCGGCACCGTCGGCACCGCGGCGAGCCTGCAGATCCACGCCAGTGACTCGGCCACCGGCCAGACCCTGAGCTACTCGGCCACCGGCCTGCCGGCCGGCCTGTCGATCAACTCCTCGACCGGCCTGATCTCCGGCACCCCGACCGCCGCCGGCACCTCCAGCGTCACGGTCACCGCGACCGACACCACCGGCGCCACCGGCAGCACCGTCTTCGGCTGGACCGAGTCCACCGGCGGGGGCGGCGGCACCGCCGTCACCAACGGCACCTTCGAGACCGGCAACCTGACCGGCTGGACCGCCGCCGGCACCACCTCCGCCACCACCGCAGCCGCCCACAGCGGCAGCTACGGCGCCATGCTCGGCTCCGCCAACCCGAGCACGGACTCCTCGATCGCCCAGACCTTCACCGCGCCGACCGGCTCCAGCAAGGTGTCCTTCTGGTACAGCAACACCTGCAACGACACCGTCACCTACGACTGGGCCACCGCCACCCTGAAGGACAACACCACCGGCACCACCAGCACGGTCCTCGCCAAGACCTGCACCACCACCGGCAGCTGGACCAACAAGACGGCGGCCGTCACCCCGGGCCACTCCTACACGCTCACCCTGAGCAACCACGACGACAACTACGCGGGTGACCCGACCTACACCTACTACGACGACGTGACCGTCTCCTGACGATCGCCGCGCCGAACGCACCGGGGTGGGCCCTGCGGCCCGCCCCGGTGCCGTTTCCCTTCCGGGGGATCCGGAGCGGACGCCGGTGCGTCGAACCGGAACCCTCCGTACAACGGCAGTGAGGAACCACCGTGAACCCGAGAAGACCCGCCGCCCCGGCGCTCGCCGCCGGCCTGCTCGCCCTGCTCGCCCTCGCCGGGTGCGCCTCAGCCGGGACCGGCCCTTCGGCCACTGCGGCCACTGCGGCCACCGCGGCCGGCCCGGCCGCCCCGAGCCCGGCGGCGGTCACGGTGGACGAGCACGCCGACCGCACCACCCTCAAGGTCGCGGTCGGCACGAGCGTCACGGTCGTCCTGCACAGCACCTACTGGAGCGCCGCGAGCGGCTCGGCCCCCGACGTCCTCGCGCCGGCCGGCACCCCGACCACCGCACCGTCACCCTCCTGCCGCCCCGGCGGCGGCTGCGGCACCGTCACCGCCTCGTTCACCGCCCGTGCCCCCGGCAGCGCGCGGGTCACCGCGACCCGGACCAGCTGCGGCGAGGCCCTCGCCTGTACGTCCGGACAGGGCGCCTACGAGGTGACGGTGGAGGTCAGCGGCTAGGAGAGCGGCCGGGGGAGTGGTCGGCCGGGGGAGCGTCAGGCGTCGGTCTCCGCCTGGCTCTCCGCCTCGCTCGCCGCCCTGGCGACCCAGTCCGGCAGCGCTTCGCGGCAGGCCAGCCAGGTCGGCGGCACCTCGGCCAGGCCGGTGCGGGCGGCGACCACGCCGCCGGTGATGGCGCAGGTGGTGTCCACGTCGCCCAGCCCCTCGGCGGTGGTCCACAGGGCGTCGGCCAGGCTGTCCAGGTGGTGGGCGGCGGACCACAGGGCGAACGGCACGGTGTCGCCCGCCCGGACCCGCTGTCCGTTGCCCAGCAGGTCGGCGGCCCGCCACGGCTCGGTGGCGGCGGACAGCGCGGCGGCCTGGCGCAGCCCGTCCCGGACCCCGCCGGCGGGGGTGCGGTCGGCGACCCCGGCCAGCAGCTCCGCCCCGGCGGGGGCGGGCCCGGAGCGGCCGCGCGCGGCGAACGCCGCCGCCAGGGCGACGGCCACCGCCCCGGCCACGCCCTCCGGGTGGGCGTGCGTCACCTCGGCGGACAGCGCCGCCTGCTCCGCCGTCTCGTCCAGGTCCTCGTGGAACCAGGCGCCCAGCGGGGCCACCCGCATGGCCGCGCCGTTGCCGAGGCTGCCCTGGCCGTCGAACAGCTCCCGCGCCTCGGTGCGCCAACTCCCGGGCGCCTCGGCCAGCTTGGGCAGCAGCAGGCGCATGCCGCGCCCGTAGCCGCGGCCGGGGTCGGCCAGGTAGGTGGCTCCGAAGGCCTGGGCGAGCCGTTCCTGGTGCACCGCCTCGAAGGCGGTCAGGACCCCGAAGACGGACAGGGCCATCGCGGTGTCGTCGGTCCAGTGCCAGGGGCCTTCCTCCGGCGTCCGCCGGGCCCGGATCTGCTCGAACGCTTCCTTCGGCGAGCGGAACAGCGGGAACCAGCGCTCCCCGAAGCCGTCCCCCAGGGCCAGGCCCTCCAGTGCGTCGCGAGCGGCGGAAAAGGATGTCATCCCGGCATCCTGGCAGGGGCCGTGGCGCCCGCGCAGCCGGATTCCCCGGCCGCGCGGGCGGTGGACCGGTCGCCCTCGACGGTGGTCGGTCACCCTCGACGGTGGTCGGTCGCCGGGAGCGACGGTCGGTCGCCCCCGGGGCCGGTCAGTCGGCGAGGACGGCGATCCGGCCGGTGCTCAGCCCGCCCGCGACCCGCCGGACGGCGTCCGCGGCGGCGGCCAGCGACACCCGCTCGCTCACCAGCGGCCGGACCGCTCCCTGCTCGGCGAGTCCGGTCAGCTCGTGGTGCGCGGCCCGGACGGCGAGCGGGTCGTGGGTGTTGTAGAGGCCCCAGTGCAGGCCGAGGATGGTGTAGTTCTTCACCAGGGCGTGGTTGAGCGCCGGCGTCGGGACCTGTCCGGCGGCGAAGCCGACGACCACGATCCGGCCCTCGAAGGCGATGCACTTGGTGGAGCCGGTGTAGGCGTCGCCGCCGACCGGGTCGAAGACCACGTCGGCGCCGCGCCCGTCGGTGGCCTCCTTGACGGCGGCGACGAAGTCCCGGGCCCGCCGGTCCACCACCAGGTCGGCGCCGAGCGCCGCCGCCGTGCGGGCCTTGTCCGCGCCGCCGACCACCGCGATCACCCGGGCCCCGGCGGCCCGGCCGAGCTGGACCGCCGCACTGCCGACCCCGCCGGCCGCCGCGTGCACCAGCAGGGTCTCCCCGGCCCGCAGCCCGGCCCGGCGGTGCAGCGCGAACCACGCGGTCTGGTAGCCGATGTGCAGGGCCGCCGCCTCGGCGTCGTCCAGCGCCGGGGGCGCGGGGAACGCGGTCGCGGCGTCCAGCAGCGCGTACTCGGCGAAGGCTCCGTGCGGCAGCACCGGGTTGCCGATCAGGCGCTCGCCCCGCCGGGGGCCGTCGGCCACCTCGCCGCACAGTTCCACGCCGGGCGTGAACGGCAGCGGCGGGCGGACCTGGTACTGCCCGCGCACCATCAGCGCGTCCGGGAAGTTGACGGCGGCGGCCCGCACCCGGACCAGCAGCTGCCCGGGGCCGGGCTCCGGCCGGGCGACGTCCTCGGCCAGCCGCATCACCTCGGCGGGCTCGCCGAGCTCTCGAACCTGCCAGGCCCTCACAGTGCCCCGCTCCTCTCCAGTTCCTGCTGGAGCCGGTTCATCCCGGCGATCCAGCGGTCCGGCTCGGTGGCCCGGACCCGGTAGTACTCGGCGGCCTCGGGGTGCGGCAGGATCAGGAACCGCTCCTCCCGGAGCCCGGCCAGTGCCGCCTCGGCGACGTCCTCGGGGTCCAGCGCGGTGGGCGCGAGCAGCGCCTCGCCGACCGGGCCGGTCGAGGCGAGCATGTCGGTGCGCACGCCCTGCGGGCAGAGCGCGTGCACCCGGACGCCCCGGTGGCGGTACGTCGCGGAGAGCCACTCGGCGAAGGCGAGCGCGCCGTGCTTGCTGACCGCGTACGGCGCCGAGCCGAGCATGGTGAGCAGTCCGGCGGCGGAGACGGTGGCCAGGAAGCGGCCCTCGCCGCGTTCCAGCCAGCGGGGGAGCAGCAGGTCGGCGGCCCGGACGTGGGCCATCACGTTGACGTCCCAGGCGCTCGCCCAGGCGGCGGCGGGCGCGTCGGCGCCGCCGACCGGGGCGACGCCCGCGTTGGCGCACCATACGTCGATCTCGCCGAGGGCCGCCCGGGACCGGTCGACCAGGTCGGCCAGGCCGTCGGCGGAGGCGGCGTCCCCGGGCAGGGCGGTGGCGCCGCACTCCCCGGCGACGGCGCGGGCGGCGTCGGCGTCCAGGTCGTTGACCACGACCCGGGCCCCGGCGGCGGCGAAGGCCCGGGCCAGGGCGGCGCCGATGCCCCGGCCGGCGCCGGTCACCACGACGCCCCGGTCGTGCGGCTCGGGGCTCACAGGCCGCCGCCCAGGGTGACGCCGCCGTCGACGACCAGGGTCTGGCCGGTGATCCAGGCGGAGTCGGGGGAGAGCAGGAAGGCGACCGCTCCCGCGATGTCCTCGGGGACGCCGAGCCGGCCGAGCGGGTAGGCGCGCGCGACCTTCTCCTCGCGGCCCTCGTACAGGGCCTCGGCGAACCTGGTCTTGACGACGGCGGGGGCGACGGCGTTGACCCGGATGCCCTGCGGCCCCAGCTCGGCGCCGAGCTCGACGGTGAGCCGGATCAGCGCGGCCTTGCTGATGCCGTACATGCCGATGCCGGCCGAGGCGCGGATGCCCGCGACCGAGGCGATGTTGACGACCGAGCCGCCGTGCTCGCCCATCCACGCGGCGTGCGCGCGGCGGGTCCAGGCCAGCGGGCCGAGCACGTTGACGGCCAGGATCTTGGCGGCGGCGTCCTGGTCGGTCTCCAGGACCGGTCCGTAGACGGGGTTGATGCCGGTGTTGTTGACCAGGTGGTCGAGCCGGCCGAAGGCCTCCAGGGTGCGGGCGACCGCCTCCTCCTGGTGGGCGGGGTCGTCGGCCCTGCCCGCGACGGCGATCGCGTTCTCCGGCCCGCCCAGGTCCCGGACGGCCTCGGCCAGCGGCTCGGCGTTGCGGGCGGTGAGGCAGACCTTGGCGCCCCGGTCGACCAGCTCGCGGGCGATGCCGAGGCCGATGCCCCGGCTCGATCCGGTGACGACGGCCACCCGGCCCTTGAAGGAGTGCACCACGAAGCGTCCTGCCTTTCGTACGGGGATCCGGTCACCACCGCTGACCAAGCGCTTGCTCAGCATGGTGTCGGTGCGGGAGCCTGTCAACAGCCTGCCGACCGACCGCCCGTCCCGTCCGGCGATCGATGGGAAAACCTGTACGAGTTCCGCTCCGAGTCTCTGCGAGGATGACGCCATGACCAGCACCCCGATGGCCGACCTCTGGACGACCCTGCCCGGCGCCGACACCCGCCCCGAGGCGGCGTACCGGCTGCTCCAGGCGGCCGTCGAGTCCTTCGCGGAGCGCGGATTCCACGCCACCACCACCCGGGACATCGCCACCGCCGCCGGCATGAGCCCGGCCGCGCTGTACATCCACTACCAGTCGAAGGCCGCGCTGCTCGCCGAGATCAGCCGGGCCGGGCACGCCGCCACGCTGGCGCTGGTCCGGGACGCGGTGGCCGGCGGGGGCGCCCCGGTGGAGCGGATGCGGCGGCTGGTCGAGCGGTTCACCGCCTGGCACGCCCGGGCCCGGACGGTCGGCCGGGTGGTCAACTACGAGCTGCACGCCCTGCCCGAGGACGCCTACGCGGTGGTCGCCGCGCTGCGCCTGGACATCGAGCGCGAGGTCAGCGCGCTGATCGAGGCCGGCGCGGCGGCCGGCGAGTTCCAGGTCGCGGAGGTGCGGACGGCGGCCCGGGCGGTCACCTCGTTGGGTATCGACGTCTCCCGCTGGTACACCGACCGCTCGACCGAGACGCCGGAGGAGCTCGGCCGCCGCTACGGCGAGCTGGTCCTGAGAATGCTCGGCGCCCGGGTCTGACCCGGTCGCCGCCGTACCGGCCGGGCCGGCCGGGCCCGTCCCCCCGCCCCCGCCCCACCGTCCCCCCCCCCCGACCCCGGTGTCCCTTGACCCGGGCCGGGCACCGCGCGCAGACTCGTATACGCAGTACGTGTCCCTCGTACGTGTGCCTCGTAGACGTACGGCGCCGACCCCGGCGCCACCCCGGCCCGGCCAGACGGACCCCCGGCGCGGCCCAGGCCCTCCTCCCGGAGGACCCGGGCTCGGCGCACCCCGACAGCACCCTCCCGCGGCGGCCACGCCCCCGACCGGCGGCGCCGACGGAAGCAGACCCCGACCCGGGCCGGTCCGGCCGGCCGGGCCGCCGGGCCCTGCGGCCCGGCGGCCCGGGTACGGCGCGCCAGACGCGCCGGGCGCGGCCCGGGTGGAGGGAGAGGGGAGGCGCAGCGATGCCTTCCCGGGAAGCACCCACCCATCGACGATCGAGCCCGGTCCGCCCCCGCTTCTGGCTGGAGACGGCCCTCGGCGGGCTGTCCGGGCTGTTGTTCCTGCTCACCCTGGTGTGGCCGCAGTGGATCGAGACGCTCCTCGGCGTCGACCCGGACGCCGGCAGCGGCGCGGCGGAGTGGCTGGTGGTCGCGCTTGCGGCCGCCGTCACCGCCGCCTGCGTGCTCGGCGCGCGGGTCGAGTGGCGCCGGGCGCACCCGTCCACGGCCCGTGCCGTGCGGTGAGCGGATCGGAGAACCGTCATGACTGACACCACTCCCACCGCCGCTGCCTCCGACGACCTGACCGCACTCGTGCGGCAGGCCCCGCTGAGCTTCCTGGGCACGGTCACCCGGGTCGGCGGCACCTCGCTCGCGGCCGTCCCGGTCGAGGACAGGAACGAACGGACGGCCGTGGTCAGGGTCGACCAGGTCCTGCACGCGCCGGAGGCCTTCCGGCAGCTCGCGGGCGGCGAGGTCACCGTCCAACTGGCGCCCGACGCCGCCCTCATGGGGGTCGGCGAGCGGGCCGCCTTCTTCACCCGGGGCATGGTGTACGGGGAGGGCCTGGGCGTCACCGAGGTGGGTCGGCTGCCCGCCGAGTCCGTCCAGTCGCACGTGTCCCTGGCCGCCACCACGGCCGACGAGCTGCCGTTCACGTCCGTGCAGCGGGAGATCCGCGCACAGGACCTGGCCGCGCACGCCGGGACGGCGGACGCGGTCGTCGTCGGCACGGTGGTCGGCCTGGAGCAGGTCGACGGCACCGACCGCTACTCCGAGCACGCCCCGGACTGGTGGCGGGCCCGGATCGGCGTCACCCGGGTCGAACGCGGCCCGGTGGCCGACAGCACCGTCGCCGTCCTCTACCCCAACAGCCGGGACGCCCACTTCTACCGGGTGCCCAAGCCCGTGGCCGGCCAGGAGGGCCTCTGGCTCCTGCACGCCACCGGGGACGACCTGCGCGGACTGGCCCCGTACGAACTGATCCACCCCGAGGACTACCAGCCGGTGCACAAGCTCGCCGTGCTGCGGGAACGGAGGTGAGCCGCCATGCCCGGCACACCCACCCTCAAGGTCGTCGACATCACCCCGAAGGCGCTGAGCGGCACCGCCAGCCAGGACTCCGAACCGTTCCTCGCGGTCAACCCGGAGCAGCCCGCCCAGATGGTCGCGACCGCCTTCACCCCCGACCCCATGAACGGCCCGCTCGCCCCGGTCTACGTGTCCACCGACGGCGGCGACACCTGGGCGCTGCGCACGATCGTCCCCGGGGCCGCGCCGCAGATCGGCACCGCCGACATCACCGTGGCCTTCGCGGCCCGGGGTGGTGCGCTCTACGCGGGCATCCTGAACGGCCAGGCGGCGCTGCACCGGCCGCAGCCGATCACCAGGATGCAGATCCTGCGCGCGCCGGGCATCGCCTCGACCGCGCCGATGGAGATCCTGGTCAGCCGGGACCGCGAGGACCAGCCGTGGGTCACCGCCGACACCGTGGCGGCCGGCGGCGCCGACCGCGACCGCGTCTACATCGGCAACAACGGCCCGGGGCCGAGGAGTGCCACCGTGGACGTCTCGGGTGACGCCCGGACGGCGCCCGCGCCGGCCGGATTCGGGCCCACGGTGATCGAGCAGCGGGATCCGGCGGGCCAGGACGGGCCGCCGGTGCGGCTCGCCGTGCACCCCGACGGCACCGTCTACGCGGCGTTCGAGAGCTGGCGGACCAATGACGACGGCCGTCCGGTCACCGATGTCACCTTCGACGTCGTGGTGACCCGGGACGACGGCGCGGGCCTCGGCGCCAACCCCTTCCGGGACCTCAAGGACGCCGCCGACAGCACCCCCGGGCAGCGGGTCGCGACCGACCGGTTCATCGCGTTCAACTCGACCATGGGACAGGAGCGGCTCGGCGGCGACCTGACGATCGCCGTCGACCCGACCGGCGCCGACCGCGTCTGGATCGCCTGGTGCGACCGGGTGGGCGGGCCGGGCGGAGTCGACAACACCCTGCACGTGCGGCACTCCGCCGACCGGGGCCAGACCTGGCAGCAGGTACGCGACGACATCACCGACGCCAAGAACCCGGCGCTGGCGGTCAACGCCGACGGCCTGGTCGGGCTGGTCTACCAGCGGTTCGCCCAGAACCAGTGGACGACCGTCCTGGAGGTCACCGCCGACAACTGGCGGACCGCGCCGGAGTCCGACGTCCTGCACCAGGCGCCCGCCGACGTGCCGGTCGCCCACGGGCTGCCCTACCTCGGCGACTACATCCGGATCCTCGCCGTGGGGACGGACTTCTACGGGATCTTCGCGGGCAACAACACCCCGGACCGGGCCAACTTCCCGGTCGGCGTGACGTACCTGCGCAACGCCGACTTCACCACCCACCAACTGCTCAGCACCGACGGCGCGACCCGGGTGGCGCCGTCCATCGACCCGTTCTTCTTCCACCGGGCCGCCTGAGCGCACAGGCCCGGGCGCCCGCCACGAACGATCGTGGCGGGCGCCCAGCTGTCGGGCACTGTGGCTTTCGGGGGGTTCGGACGGTGGGGCTTCCAGCGGTTCGGGAGGCCGGGGGCCTCGGGTTCAGGCGGTGGCCAGGCAGAACTTCAGGAGCCCGGCGTCCACGTCGAGGACGATCTTCTCCATCTCCGCCCACGGCGGGTGGAACGCCGTGCCCCACTCGACGGTGAAGCCGAGCACCGAACCGAGGTCGGGATCGACGTAGTGGCGGGAGTAGACGTAGTCGTCGCTGGTCCCGCTGGTCGGGTACAGGTGGAACCCGGTCATCGGCCGGTACGCCAGGCCGCGCACGCCGTTGACGCCCTGGCAGAACGCCTCGGCGAGCAGGACGGCGGTGTCGGCGTCGGTCTTCGGGATGTACTCCGCGTACGCGACGTCGCCGGGCAGTCCGCGCTTGCCGTCGTAGTGGGAGTTGCGGAAGTTCATGGCGGGGTCGACCGACTGGTTGTCGTCGTCCCCCCAGTTGTAGAGCATGTCCTGGGAGTAGCTGTGCACGTCGACGAACCACCGGGTCCGCGGGAACTGCTCCAGCAGCCAGCGGACGTTGCGGGTCTCCGGTTCGGAGAAGGCGCTGGGGCCCTCGTAGACCTGCTGGTCGCAGGGGTCGGCCGACACCTGCGGGGTGGCGGTCGGCGCGAAGGCGGTGGCGAAGTCGAAGAGGAAGTCGTAGTTGCGGTTCAGGTCGACGCCGACGCAGTCGGGGTTGGTGCTGCCGCCGGCGTTGGCCGGGTTGCGGTTCTTGCGCCACATCGGGTCGGCGGTCTGGCTGTACCGCCGGCCGTCCGGGTTGACCAGCGGGAAGAGCACCAGGTCCACCCGCCCGAGCAGGGCGCGGACCTGGGCGGCGGTGAACGCGGTGCCGCCGTAGGTGAGGCCGGTGCCGTCACGCTGGGCCTCCAGCAGGTCGGCGGCCAGGTGGACGAGGATCTCGCAGCTGCCCCACTCGCGGGCGTGCACACCGCCGATCATCATCACGCAGTCCTTGGGGACCGGCGCGGGGGCGCCGATCTGCAGGGCGTGGGCGGTGCGGCCCTCGAACGAGGGGTCGGGCAGGGTGAGCAGCCGGGTGGTGCCGGGGTAGGCGGTGGCCAGGGCGGCCAGCGCGGACTCGACCTCGGTGGTGTTCAGATACGGCATGACGACCTCCCTGGTCAGCCGGCGGACTTGGCCGCGAGGCCGTGCGGGACGGCGCCGGCGGCGAACCGGTCGCCGGTGCCGACCTCCTGCTGGGCGGCGCGTCCGGCCGCACTGGCGTTGCCGGTCCTGGTGACCGTGACGCCCTCGCGTTCGAGGGCCGCGACGCGGTCCTCCGGGGCGTAGACGTCGATGCCGACGCTGCCGTCGGGCTCGATGTGCGGCCGGCCGCCGACGTCGGGACGGGTGTCGCGCAGCAGGGCGCGCAGGGTCTCCGCGTCCTCGGCGGTGACGCGCAGGCGCAGGACGTCGGGTCGGGTAGGTCGGGTTGGCGGTGGTTGGGTGGGAACGGCGGACATGGCGACCTCTTCCCGGGCGCCGTCCGGACCCGGCCGGAGCGTTGCCGTCCGGTGTGCCCGGAGGTGCCTGTTCGGGCGGATATGTCCGACGTGTACCTCGTATCCTCAGGATGCGTCTCCGCCGTAGAAGGAGTCAAGGGGGGGCTCCGGCATCCCGTTCAGCAGGCTGTCGAGGCCGCCCAGCATCTCGTTCTCGTCGTCGAACTCGGCGAAGCGGGGCACCAGGGCACGCAGCCTCGGGTACTCGGCGGCGGGCAGCCGGTGCAGGCCCAGCCGGAGTACCGGGTCCGGCTCGTCCGGGTTGTCGACCACCTGGCGCTTGTCGACCAGCAGGCAGCCGAGGTTCCAGGCGACGAAGGTGCGGTAGATCGTCAGCGCGGTGGCGTCGTCGAACCCGGCCCGGCCGAGCACCGCGAGGATGTGCTCGGTGAGTTCGAGCACCGGCGCCGGCCGGCGGGCGACCGGGACGGTCAGCGGCCGGGTCGCGACCAGCGGCAGGATCTCGGGGTGGGCGTGCGCGGCGGCGGCGAACGAGCGGGCGATCCGGCGCAGCTCCAGCCGCCAGCCGGACGTCCGGGGGCCGTCGGCGGTGCTGTCCCGCAGCCGGGCGTTGACCTCGGTGAAGTAGGCCTCGATCAGGCCGTCGAGCAGGGCTTCCTTGCCCGGGGTGTAGCGGTACAGGGCCATCGACTCGACACCCAGCTCGGTGGCCAGCCTGCGCATGGTCAGCGCGGCCAGGCCCTCGCGGTCGACCAGCGCCACGGCGGTGGCGAGCACCAGCGGGCGGCTCAGGCGTCCCCGCTTCTCGGTGCCGTCCCGCTCGGCCATGTCCGTACTCCTCCGGATCGGTGCCGGCGCCGCTCGGCGGATGTCGGCAGATGTCACTCAGCGGATACAGAACCAGGATACAAGGTATGAATCAGTCATAAACGGGCATCGCTGCGCCGGGCCGCCGGATCGGCGATTCCGCTGGTCAGCCGACCGGTGGCGGCGCCGGGGGCCCGGCGACGGGGGTGGAGGGGTCGGATGCGGTGAGTAGCCGGGGGTGCGGGCCGGTCGGCGCGCGGCCCGGGGCGGACGGCGGCCGCCGGGCACCCGGCGTGACGGGCGGGTGCCGGCGCGTGGTTCCGGAGGGGTTCCGAACGGGTTCCGGAGCGGTTCCTGCCCGGGGTCGGAGCGCCCGGGCCGGGTGGTCCGGGTGGTCCGGGTGGGCCGGTCCCGGCCGCCGGGGGTGGCCGTCGCCGGGCCCGGGGGCGGGGGTACCGTGGGGCCCCGGTGACCACCGCCCCGAGGAGGGCCGATGAGCAGTCAGAACGACCCGGTACGAGTGATGTTGGCGCAAGCCTGGACCTCCTGGGCGGAGCGCGCGAAGGCCCTGGACGCCGAGGACTGGAGCCGGCCGACCAGGCTGCCCGAGTGGACCGTCCAGGCGCTCTGCGGCCACGTGGCGCCGGTGCCGGCGATGTTCGACGGGCTGCGCGAGGCCGTCCTCGACGGGCCGGCGGAGATCACCACCGGCGCCGGGATCCTGCGCGCCTACAACCGGCCGGGCGGCCTGGCGCACACCGCCGCCGGGCAGATCGCCGACGCGGCGAAGCAGGCCGCCGCGGAGACCGGGCCCGCCGTGCTGATCGCCCGGTTCGGGACGGAGGGCCCGGCCGCCCTGGCCGGGCTCGCCGACCTGTCGCCCGAGGTGACGGTGGCGCACCCGCTGCTGGGCAGTGTGCGGCTCGGCGCGCTCGCCGAGGTGGCGCTGATGGAGGCGACCGTCCACCTGCTCGACCTGATCGCCGCCGTCGGCGGCCCGCCGCCGGCCGAGGGCGCGCTGCACTTCACCCGCGGACTGCTCGCGGAGGTCGCCGACCCGGTGGCCTTCATCGAGTCGGCGACCGGGCGCAGCGCGGAGGCGGTGCTCCCGGTCATCCGCTGAGGCGGATGTCGGGTCGTTCGGCGGCCCCGCCCTCCGGGGTTCCGGAAGGGCCGGGCCGTGGTTCGGGGCGCCTTCTGTCATGACCCTTTCAAAGGTGCGGGTTTGCTGTCACGCTGCTGCTCCCGGCCCGCTCCCCACGAGAGGTTCCGATGAGACGACTCCTGCATGCCCTGACCGGCGCCGCACTGTTCGCGGCCGCCGGACTCGCGGCGCTCGCCACCCCCCAAATAGGGGGGCCCCCCCCCAACCCCACCCCCCCCCGGGTGGGCCAACCCGGGGTGCAGTGCGGGCCGGGGGCCGGGGCCCCG